>CALKXD010000249.1 GCA_938003855.1 uncultured Granulosicoccaceae bacterium
GGGTAAAAACCGTTGAGACTGGCATGATAAATGGCCTGTTCAAACTTGGTTCGCGAGGCCCAAGAAATAGCCGGATTTTGAGTCAAAAAACGGCCAGATAGGGCAATAGTTTCTGTGAAAATGACATTAGCCCGGTAAAGATTGGCAGTCCGGCAACGCTGAGTAAAATCAGGCCGAGAAAAACAAAATGACCGTAGCGGGCATTGAATTGCAGATAGGTTGAATCGAGGGGACTGGGCAGCAGGTAACCGAGGATGTAGTGGCCGTCGAGTGGGCCGAGTGGAATCAGATTGAATAGCATTAACAGTAGGTTTATTTGCGCCAGCAACACGAAAAAAGTTTGCGGCCCGGGTTCCGAAAACCAGTCGTAGCCTGATTTCACTCCAAACAGATAGATGTTGACGGTGATGAAAGCCAGCACCAGGTTCATGGCCGGTCCAGCCGCCGCAATCAGTGGAGTTGCAAAGCGACTGGTGAAGTTGCGAGGGTTGGTCGGTACTGGCCGCGCATAGCCAAATCCCACCAGAACCACCATCAGCAGGCCCATTGGGTCGATATGAGCAATCGGGTTGATGTTGAGCCGGCCCGCGCGTTCGGCGGTGTCGTCGCCAAAGTATTTGGCGGATGCTGCATGCCCGAATTCGTGGAATGTCAGGGAGATGATCAGCGCGATAACGATGAGCGTGAACAGGGCATACTGCTGGCTGGTAAGAAGGTGAATCAAGGAATTGCGCCGTGGATGGACTAGAGGGTTTGACATGCGACAGCCAACCTGCGCGGGCTGCCGCATCTGGCGATGGCTAGGAGTCTAATTCAGGAAATGTGTAGTCACTGAAGTCTTTTCGCAACTGCAGTTTGTTTAGTTTGCCCGTAGCGCCGTGCGGGAGTTCGTCTACAAACACAACATCGTTCGGGATTTGCCATTTGGCCAGACTAACGGCGAGGTGATCGAGGAGCTCTTGCTTTTCAATGCTGCTGCCCGGTTCCCGTACTGCTACCACTAACGGTCTCTCATCCCACTTCGGGTGCTCGATAGCGATGACTGCCGCTTCGGCAATGGCCTTGTGTCCGACGGCCAGGTTTTCTATTTCAATGGAGCTGATCCATTCTCCTCCTGATTTAATAACATCTTTGGTGCGATCGGTGATCATCATGTAGCCATCAGCGTCGATAGTGGCGACATCACCGGTATCGAACCAGTTATCTGCACCAACGGCATTGTGGTTGTCGTCGTTGAAATAGCCGGAAGTTACCCAGTGGCCCCTGGCTTGTAGCTTGCCAAAGGCAATTCCATCGTGCGGCAGTTCTTTGCCATCGTCATCGATGATACGTATGTCGATGCCAAATACTGATTTTCCCTGTTTCAGTTTGTAGGGCATTTGCGCTTCGTAGTCGAGTTCCTGCAAGTGCGGCATCAGGAAATTCAGGGTGCCGAGCGGGCTGGTTTCTGTCATGCCCCAGGCGTGTATGACACTGACGCCGTAGTCTTGCTCGAAGGAGCGAATCATCGCCTCAGGCACCGCTGAGCCGCCAATGACCACGCGCTTCATGTGCGGTAATTTGGCACCGCTTTCCCGCAGAAAGCCGGTCAGCATCATCCACACCGTTGGCACCGCGAGTGATAGCGTACATTTTTCCTGGTCGAGTAACTGGTGAATCGATGCGCCGTCCATTGCCGGTCCGGGCAGTACGAGCTTGCAGCCGTTCATTGGTGCGGCGTAGGTGACACCCCACGAGTTGACGTGAAATTGCGGGACTACCAGCAGGATTGAATCGGTACCGGACAATCCCAGACCATTGGGTACGGCAGCGCCAAGCGCATGAATGAGACTGGAGCGATGCGAGTAGACAACGCCTTTCGGGTTGCCGGTGGTACCTGAGGTGTAGCAGATGCTGGAGGCGGAATTTTCGTCGAACACGGGCCATTGGTAATTGTCGTCGACGCTCTCTAATAACGTTTCGTAGCAGACCGCATTTCTGAGGCTTGTTTGCGGCATATTGGCGGCGTCGGTCATAATCACAACATGTTCAATAGTCGGTAGCTGATCTGCCAGGCCTTCGAGTATGGGTACAAAGGTGAGATCAGTGAATAGGACTTTATCACCGGCATGATTGATGACGTAGATGAGTTGTTCGGCGAACAATCTGGGGTTGACGGTGTGGAGTACTGCGCCACTGCCGGAAACACCGAAGTATAATTCCATGTGCCGGTAGCCATTCCAGGCCAGGGTGCCGACGCGGTCGCCCTGATCCACACCCAGAGTAGCCAGAGCATTGGCAACGCGGCGGGCCCTGCCGCCCATCTGCCGATAGTTGTAGCGGTGGATCGGGCCTTCGGTGGTGCGTGAGACGACTTCTACATCGGGGTACCAGCGTTCTGCGAATTCTAGAATACTGGAAATCATCAATGGATGATGCTGCATCAAACCCTGGAACATAGTTTCTCCGTGGACAATGGTTGTGTCCTGAAGATAACAAAATCACGCGGTTGATTCAGGCGCAAAAATGACAATGGGGTGTCAGAATGCGAGAGGGGAGGCTGTTTAGAAATTAACTGCCAGCGGCACGGTGGTTGTGCCGCTGGTTTCACAGGTATTGCCGGAACCTGCCGGGTGGCGGGGTTCTGCGGTGGGTGCTGGTTAGTTACCCTTGACGGCTCAGGATGGTAAGGCCCTTAAGTAAATTCAGTGCCTCATTGAGCTGGTAGTCGTCTTCGGCAAGGTTTGCTGTCGAGTCGGGTTTTGCTTCTTCGGGCTTTTTGTCTGTACCGTCTGCGGGATTGCTCAGGTGTCCGCTCAGGCTGGACTCTGTGATGGGTTCGATGCCTGACTCTTCACGCTTTGCCACCCGCAGGTTGCCGGTGACAATATCGGGATCAATGCCTTCTGCCTGAATCGACCGGCCGGAAGGTGTGTAGTAGCGCGCTGTGGTCAGTTTAACAGCGCCACCGTTGGCCAGATTCTGGATAGTTTGCACTGAGCCCTTGCCAAAAGTTTTGTTTCCCATAACAACACCGCGACCGTGGTCCTGCATGGCGCCGGCGACGATCTCGGATGCGGAGGCCGAGCCACCGTTAACTAGAATAACCAGTGGTGCGCCATCAATGATGTCGCCCTGAGATGCTGAGTAACGCAGACGGGAGTCTTCTTCGCGTCCGTCGGTGTAGACGATCAGTCCGTCGTGCAGGAAGGCATCTGAAATACCGACCGCGGCCGACAGCACACCGCCCGGGTTGTTGCGTAAATCAAGTACCAGGCCGTGCAGCTTGCCGTTTGATTCTTCCTTCATTTCTTCGACCGCTTTGATCATGTCGGCGGTTGTTTTGGTTTGAAAGTGTGACACCCGAACGTAGCCATAGCCTTCTTCGAGCGTACGGGTGCGGACACTGGTCACTTGAATCACAGCGCGGGTGATAGTGATTTTCAGTGGTTTGTCTTCGCCTTCCCGAACAACGGTCAGGACAATGTCGCTGCCGGGCTTACCGCGCATCAATTTGACGGCTTCGTTGAGTTCGAGACCTTTGACGGGTTTATCGTCAAGGCGAATGATCAGGTCACCGGTCTGCATGCCTGCACGCTGCGCCGGAGTATCGTCGATGGGGGAGACAACTCTGACAAATCCGTCTTCCATTCCGACTTCGATGCCGAGGCCGCCAAACTCCCCTGAGGTGCCGATGCGCAATTCATTGAATTGCTCGGTGTTCAGATAGCTTGAATGAGGGTCGAGGCCGCTGAGCATACCGCGGATGGCGTGCTCGAGTAGTTCTTCGTCGGAGACATCTTCAACATAATTTCTCTTGATGCGTGCAAACACATCTGAGAAGGTTCGGAGCTGTTCCAAAGGCAATACATCTGAGGAGTTGTCCCGAGCTCCCACAACACTGTGGCCCAACGTCAGGGTGATTCCCAAGACTGCGCCGGTAGCTAACATCGTAAGTGGTTTTGACCGGATTGTCATATCGACTCCATCGCCCCGGAACGGGACTTTCGCGATTGTTTCGTAATAGTATCATTTTGAACCATAAATACTTATCGATGGCTCGATTAATTCGGAGATATTTTGGTCATTGCCAACCAGTCCTGAGGGTTCAATGTGGTGGCATTGTGGCGTATTTCAAAGTATAGCCGTGATCCCGGCTTGCCGACAGCTTGACCGACAGTGCCAAGCATATCGCCGCTCAGCACCAATTGATCGGTTTCCACGACCAGGAAGTCTGCCATCCCGTAGAGGCTCATGTACCCCTCACCGTGATCGACGATTGCGACGTTACCCAGCCCTTGCAGGTGATCGGCGAACACCACTTTGCCATCGAATACGGCTGAAAAAGGTTGATCGTTCGGTGCTTCAACGAGAATTCCATCCCAGGTAAGCAGACCCTGGGCCTTGGGCTCGGCAAAACGGTGCTTCAGTTTGCCCGGTGTTGGATCCGGTAGTTTGCCACGCTGTGCGGTAAACACCAGTGAATCGGCGATTTCTCGGATTTCGGTGAGCCGGGTCTGGAGAGAATCGATCCGGTCCTGCTGCTTTACGATGTTGGCGGACAGGTGGGTAAATTCCATTTCCAGTGACTGGCGTTTATCGAGTAAGTCCTGCCTGGTGGAAATGAGCTCTTCCATCGAGCTGTTCAGGTTACGGCTGGTGTGGGTTAACAGTGCTTTATTGCTGATGAGTTCGTGTTTATGGCTAACCGCCTCGTCAACCCGGCGCTCAGCTTTGTGTATTAAATAATGCTGTACTGCGATTTTGCGTCGCTGCAACTCGACCGAGGGCTTTTGCAGAGCGGTGGCCAGAAGTGTCGGTGGGGGAAGGCTGCTCAATGCCGAGCGGGAGCGCCGTAACGCGTCTGTGCGATCCTGAATGGCAGTTTCGGCGGTCGAGATTCTGGCTTGAAATTGTGCCAGCGAGTCATGCATCGTCGCGTTGGCAAGAGTAATGGCGTTTTCCTGTGAGCTGATATTGTTTATCTGGCCACGGATATCGTCCAGCCGACTCGCCAGTGCGGTGCGATGGGCCGTTGCTACCTTGAGCTTGCGCAAACCCGTGTCAATACTCTGAAGGTAGTGTTTTTCCGCTGAATTGGCTGGGGTAACCGGTGCCTTGTCGGCGCTTGCGGTAGTCGCAAAAAGCAGCCAAAGCACACAGCAGAGCAGGTGATATGCGGGGGAGTCAGGCAATCGAATCAACGCGGTCTCTGGAGTTTCTCGAATGGGGTTTCTCGGGTCTGTTGCTACGTTGGTGCGTCGAGAGGCTCTACACCTTTTTTTGATCGAATCCAGTTGATCGCATGGAAAATTGTCGGCCGACTGATCAGCACATGCTCCAGTGCCCGACTGCGCGGGAAATCTGCAATAAAAAGCCCCGGGAATGTTGTCAAAATACCCTGACCCGGCAGAATCAGCATGATGAGCCCGGTGCCAACCAGCGTCAGTCCAGCCAGGTTGCGTAGCGTCCACAGGAGAGCATAGTGGATTCTGCAGATTTTGTTGCCCGGGCGGGTGCCGTGGCGGCGGGGATTTGCGAAATAGCTGACTGGAATTTTCATCAGCAGTAATGGCACCAGTGCAAGATTGAAGATGAAGGTAGTCAGAAATAGCCAGCCCGGCAGAGACAGAAAAATCAAAGCTAAAAGTGAGGAGTGGTTTTTTCTGCAAAGTCGCCGAGTCGGCCGGACACCCCACTGTAGAAGTTTGGCGTCGAGTGTACGGTGCCTGTGGTTCGCGGGTGGTCACGTAGCTACTTCAACCAGGCGATTTCCCGGGCGGTGATCTCGTTGATACGGGTACTCTTGAGGCTGTTTGCCATATAGGATTGGTGCTCTGATGTGGCGATTGATCCAGCCATTATTTCGGCATAGCGCTGGGGGTAGAGCGGGACCCGGCGCGGGTTGGAAAAACCTTCAGGGAACACCGGGTTGCCGGAGCTTGTGTATTTGTCGATAGCGCCGACCGTGTGCAGCACCTCATGGGCAATGACGATATTGTTCTGCTGTGCCTGATGGGGCAGGGAAAACGCATGAACGACGCCAATCAGTCCCTTTTGCAAGCCGACGGAGTGTGACAGTGGCTGGTTGTCTTCGCCGGTATGGAAGGCAACAAAAACACGAACCCTATGCAGATTGGAGAGATCGTCGGGCGTGTGTCGATACACCCAGTAGCGCAAATGCAGGCTCCACAGTAACGACTGCAACGCACTGGGCTGATCGGGTAATCGGGGGGGCATCTCTGCGACGGTCGGTCCCAGTTGCGTAAACAGCGGCTTTGCGACACCCAGATGGTAGCGCCTCGCCTCCCGACTGAACCACTCGTCGATTTCGGCAAAATCGCTGTGATCCAGTCCGCTGATGTAGTTCTCAGTGGCGACACTCCGGTCAGCGTTGATCGGGTAGATCACCACGTTGAGCGGTTTGTTCCACGATCTGGAGCTGATCTTTTGTTGGGTCGATATAGCCAGTATGGATGCCATCAGGCAGAACAACGCGGCAGGTCGTAAAAATTGAAAACTCAGTATTTTCATAAGCACACGGCGTTGTTGTGATGCGGAATTAAATGGCTGATGCGTTTGTCGACTTGTTCCATCAAATCCCGGCGTCTGTCCATACGGCTGAATTATCGACGCCTGTGTAGCGGAAAATGGAGGTGATTCTTTAGCGCGGTACTGCGCACGGTAAAGGCATTCTGTGGCTGGTATCAGTACACTAGGCGTTGTCGCTGGCGGTTATATCCCCCGCTGTTTCTGTGAACTAAAAATACTGAAGGCATCAGCATGAGAGACGGGTCTACTCCACAAGCGGTGGCGAGAGCTGATTATGCTCCGTACAATTTTCTGATCGATAGCATCGAGTTGCAGTTTGCGCTCGATGATGAAAAAACAAAGGTGGTATCGACCATTCAACTGCGTCGGAATGTTCAGTCACCCGACAAAAGTCGCGATCTGGTACTGGATGGCAATGCACTAACGCTGGTGGCGGTAACTCTTGATGGAAACCGGTTGATAGAAGGTAGTGATTTTACCCTCACACCCGATACGCTGCAGGTGCATGAGGTGCCTGATACCTGCGTACTTGAAGTAACGACCCTGGTAAATCCAAAAAATAATACAGCTTTGGAAGGTCTCTATCTGACGTCAGGGAATTTTTGCACTCAGTGCGAAGCTGAGGGTTTCCGGCGTATTACCTATTACCCGGATCGACCGGATGTCATGGCCCGCTTTAGCGTCAGGATCACTGCCGATAAAAAACGCTTTCCGGTACTGCTGTCTAACGGCAACGAAGTTGACCGCGGGGACCTTGCAGATGGCAGGCACTGGGTGCTATGGCAAGACCCCTATCCAAAACCGTGTTATTTGTTTGCCCTGGTGGCTGGTGACCTGAGTCATATCAGGGATACCTTTGTTACCGGCAGTGGCCGCAGAGTGGATTTATACATTTATGTAGAGCGGCACAACATAGATAAGTGCGCTTATGCGATGGAATCACTGATTAAATCGATGCGTTGGGATGAAGACGTTTACGGTTTGGAATATGACCTCGACATTTACATGATTGTCGCTGTTGATGACTTCAATATGGGGGCGATGGAAAACAAAGGGCTCAATGTTTTTAATTCGAAATACGTTCTGGCAAATCAGGCGACAGCGACGGACTCTGATTTTCAAGGTGTTGAGTCGGTGATTGCACATGAGTACTTCCACAACTGGACAGGCAATCGGGTTACCTGTCGTGACTGGTTTCAACTGAGTCTGAAAGAAGGGCTGACGGTGTTTCGTGATCAGGAGTTCAGCTCTGATCTGAATTCAAGGGCAGTTAAGCGTATAGAAGATGTACGTCTTCTGCGAGCGCGTCAATTTCCCGAGGATGCCGGACCGATGGCTCATCCGGTACGGCCGGACAGTTATATAGAAATAAACAATTTTTACACTGTCACCATCTATGAGAAGGGTGCAGAAGTAATTCGGATGATGCATTCATTACTGGGTGCTGAAGGTTTTCGACGTGGTATTGACCTCTACTTTGAGCGATATGACGGGCAGGCCGTTACCTGTGAAGATTTTGTCTCCGCGATGGAGGCGGCATCCGGTACAGATCTAACGCAGTTTCGGTTGTGGTACTCACAGTGTGGCACGCCGGTTGTCAGTGCACAGGGTCTGTACGACGAGGGTCGTCAACAATTTACCCTGCGACTGTCGCAGTCGTGCCC
>CALKXD010000250.1 GCA_938003855.1 uncultured Granulosicoccaceae bacterium
ATCGCAGATGCTTATCGTTAAAACAGGTTTAACGCACGGCGACGTGCAGCCACAAGCGGTCGACACAGAGGGGTTGGAAGCTCTGCCTGAGGAGATCGCTAGTGAAAATCCTTACCGGCTTGCGGGCGGCGAGCAGTATGAACTCGCTAGGAAAATAGGCGCGTCAGCCTACAACTCTAATTGCGCACGTTGCCACGGTCTGGAAGCAATTTCAGGCGGCATTGCGCCGGATTTGCGAGTGCTGGAGGATGGCGTGCTGGGTGATGAGTGGTTTATGGAGCGGGTACGCAAGGGCTACAGTCAGAATGGCGCCTATAAAATGCCGCCGTTTCAGGACTTAATGAATCAGCAGGCGATGTGGGCTATCAGATCATATGTCGAGAGTCAGCCTAAGCCGTGATTTTGCTTACACGATTAATCCTTGGCAGTCTGCTGTTGTGCGTAACAGGTTTGCTGCATGCCCGCCCGATCGATGAGGTTGTCGACAGTGGTTACCTGACAATCTCACTGTACGAGGATTACGCGCCTTACTCGTGGCAGGAGGGGGATCAGGTGCTGGGGATCGATGCGGATATCGCCCGCCGCTTTGCCGATCACCTGGGTGTCGATATAAAATTTCTGGTGCGCGGTGCAGATGAAAATGTCGACGATGACCTTCGCAATAATCTGTGGAAAGGAGATCTCATTCATCGTCAATCAGCAGATCTGATGATGCATGTGCCGCAGGATCGCGAGTTGGCAGCCCGCAACAATCTGGTTGCTCTGATGGCACCGTATTTCATGGAAGAAATGGCCGTTGTAGCGAATACCGCTGTGCTGCCGGTGCTGGAAACCTTTGGTCGCTTTCTGAACAAGCCGATCGCGGTCGAAGTCGATACGGCGGGGGATTTTTTTCTCTCGAATGCATTTCGCGGCAAGTTGCATCCCAGTATTCGGCGGGGGCGGACGTTTGCCGAAGTCGTGAAACTTTACCTGGCCGCAGAGGTCCCTGCAGCAATGGGATCGAAAGCGCAGATGGAGTGGATTGCCCATCAGTCCAGTGATATCGCGTCTATTATCGTACAGCCACCGATGCCGGGGATTGTTCGCACTCGCTGGCCGGTTGGGTATGCAGTCAAGCATGACAGCCGCGATCTTGGCTATGCGTTGACGGACGTGGTCAGTGACCTTATCAGCAGCGGTGAGATGAAAAAAATTACCGCGCAATACGGGGTAAGCTGGACGGCATTTGAGTAGTGCCGTAGCGGTAAAAGTTTTATAAATCTTGTGTGCCGCAAAGCTATTGCGGCACTGTATTGAAAGAGGAAGGGGTCATGCGGAAATTCTGGTTGTTGCCGATCAAACTGTCGATGTTGCTGGTCCTGACGACGGCGACTGGCAACGCGGCTGCGCTGCCCGAAGACCCTTTGAATTCAGTGATGTGGGAAAACATGGCTCAACGCTTTTTCCCGGGTGAAGTTGTCATAGATCAACGTGTTGTAGTGCTATCGCCTCACGAAGCAGAAGATCAAATGCAGGTGCCGGTGACAGTAGATGCAACGCAACTTGAAAACGTTGTAGAAATAGTCGCTCTGGCTGATTTAAACCCGATACCGCATATTCTGACCGTAAAACCGCTTCAGGCGCAGGCTTTTGTCGGCTTTAGAGTAAAGCTAGAGCAGTCCACGCCAATTCGGGTGGGAGTCCTCACCAGCGATGGTGTCTGGCATGTTAACGGTGTGATAGTGAATGCCGCTGGCGGCGGATGTAGCGCCCCTGCCTCTGCGCATGGCACCAGTAACTGGTACAAAACGCTAGGGCAGGCGCGCGGGCTTGCACGCCGGGACGGCACCGATGCAGCGCGTCTGTCGCTGCGCATGAGGCATCCGATGGACACCGGCTTAGCGCCTGGCATCCCGGTTTTCTATATGAACAAACTACTGGTGAAATCAGCTGATGGTGTCGATTTAGCCGATGTCGAGTTATTCGAGCCGATCAGTGAGAACCCGACCCTGACCTTAAAGCCGCTGGTATCGAATGAGGCTGAGGACCTGCTGGTGTATGCGCGAGATACGGAGGGCAATGAATTTGAATTTGCACTCGAGGTGCCGGCAATGGCGGATAACTAGTGTCCATGTCGATACAGGGTTTGCGCCCTGAAGATTGCTGGTTACTGTAACTATTTGGGGGACGGGTGGATTTAATAACAAGAAGGCAGATGCTGTCACTGATGGCCGGCGGTGCTGCCTGCGCCTGCTGTGGATTGGTGCACGCTAAAAAGCTGGCCTACGATTTAACCGTCAGGGAAATTGCCTCAGGCACCTGGTTGGTGGAAGGTCGCTCAGAATACTTCTCTCTTGAGAATGGCGGCAATATCGTTAACATCGCCTTTATAGAAGTGCCGGATGGTGTTGTGGTGATAGACTCCGGGCCTTCGCGCAGGTACGGGGAAGCGCTACAGGCACTGATCGAATCGACGGTACCCGGCAAGCCGGTATTGCGTGTGTACAACACCCACCATCATCCCGATCATTTTCTCGGCAACCAGGTCTTTGACCCCGGGGTAATCGCCGCGCCTCAGCAAGTGATTGACAACATCATTGCCGAGGGAGATGCCTTTGCCGATAATATGTACCGGTTGTTGGGGGACTGGATGCGTGGCACGGCAGTGATGGCACCTGCAGTGGCCATCGATACCGACTTCGAAGACGTCGGGGGCAGACGATTTTCCCTGTACCACTTAAGTGGTCACACCAGTGCCGATCTGGTCATACGCGATGATGAAACCGGGGTTGTCTTTACCGGGGATCTGGCTTTTTTACACCGGGCGCCAACCACACCGCACGCCGATATTACTACCTGGCAGGAGTCACTGGGGTCCATTGCGTCTATAGACAGGGACTTGCTGGTCCCAGGTCATGGGGCATTGGATTCCAGTGGTGAATCAATAGAGCAAACCCGCGACTATATCCACTGGCTCGAAGCTTCTCTAACCGACGCTACCTCCCTGGGTCTGACCATGAATGAAGCGATGGTCCTGCCGATTCCCAAGCGCTTTGCCTCCATGAGCGTCGTCGAAACAGAGTATCAGCGTTCCGTTGTGCATCTGTATTTGCAGCTCGAAGACTCAGTGATGCCCCTGATCGAACTCAAATAACTCTGTCTATATCAGAGTCCTGTCTTATGTTAGGGGGCAACTTGACGGGGCTGTAATTGTTGCTGTCAATGCCGGGTGTCGCGCCGCGGTCGCCGTTGTTACTAAAATGCTGGGCCATTGCACTGTGCGGATGAGATAGACTAACATCAGTGAACGAGTAAGGTTCATCATAACCCCTTTGGAGGAACAGCGTTTATGAAGCAACAATTTCTGAAATTGGCTGTGGTCAGCGCGATTGCATGCAGCGTTGGCGTTTCTGCCAGTGCGACAGCGGACGCGGTCGATACTGCGGCCATTGTCGGCGATCAGGCCAGTACCGGAGATATTGTCTCCTACGGCCTTGGGCCACGCGGCCAGCGTTACAGCCCACTATCGGCGATCAACAAAGAAACCATCAAAAATCTGTTCCCGGTTTGGTCATTCTCCTTTGGTGGTGAAAAGCAGCGCGGTCAGGAGTCGCAGCCGCTGGTGAAAGACGGTGTTATGTACGTGACCGGGTCTTACAGCCGGATGTGGGCAATTGATATCGCCACCGGTGAAGAGTTGTGGCAATACGACGCACGGCTTCCTGAGGGTATTTTACCGTGCTGTGACGTGGTGAATCGCGGTGCAGCAATACTTGGCGATAAGGTCTTTTTCGGCACCCTCGATGCTAAAATCGTCGCGCTCGATGCTAAAACCGGCAAGGTTGTCTGGCGCAAGAAAATTGCTGACTTTGAAGCGGGTTATTCCTACACAGCCGCTCCTCTTATTGTGCCCACCGAAGCGCATGGGCCACTTATCCTCACCGGTAACTCCGGCGGTGAATTTGGCGTAGTCGGGCAGGTGGATGCGCGTAATCCTGATACGGGTGACCTGGTTTGGAGTCGTCCGGTGATAGAGGGTCACATGGGCACTCTCAATGGCGAAGAATCCACCATGACTGGGACGGCTAATGAGTCGTGGCCTGGCGATATGTGGAAAAACGGTGGTGGTGCTACCTGGCTGGGAGGCACCTACGATGCTGATTCCAAATTGGCCTATTTCGGTACTGGTAACCCGGCACCGTGGAACTCCTATCTGCGTCCGGGTGACAACAAATGGACCTCTTCACGGGTTGCAATCAACCCCGAAAACGGTGAGATCGAATGGGGCTTCCAGACCACTCCTCATGATGGCTGGGACTACGATGGTGTCAACGAGTTTGTCACCTTCGATATGGAAAAGGACGGCAAGGTCATTAAAGCGGGTGCTACCGCGGATCGAAACGGTTTTTTCTATGTACTGGACCGAACCAACGGAGACTTCGTCTCGGCAGTGCCGTTTGTGAAAAACATTACCTGGGCAAAAGGTATAGATGAAAATGGCCGCCCTATTTTTGATCCGGAAAATCGCCCGGGTGATCCGGCCGAATCTGCAGATGGCAAAAAAGGTAAGTCAATCTTTGCCGTGCCCAGTTTCCTCGGTGGCAAAAACTGGATGCCGATGGCCTATTCGCAAGATACCAAGCACTTCTACATTCCATCCAATGAATGGGGAATGGATATCTGGAATGAGCCTGTTACCTATAAAAAGGGTGCGGCTTACCTTGGTGCTGGATTCACAATCAAGCCAATTTTCGATGATTACATCGGCTCACTTAAGGCGATTGATCCCGCCTCCGGTGAAACCAAATGGGAATATAAAAACAAAGCACCGCTCTGGGGTGGTGTGTTGACCACGGCTGGTGGTTTGGTTTTCACCGGCACCCCGGAAGGTTTTCTCAAGGCGTTTGATGACGAAACCGGTGAAGAGCTCTGGAAATTCCAGACCGGCACAGGCATTGTCTCTTCGCCTGTGACCTGGGAGCAGGATGGCGAGCAATGGCTGGCTATTGTTGCCGGTTGGGGCGGTGCTGTTCCGCTATGGGGTGGTGAGGTAGCCAAGTTCGTCAGTCACCTGAATCAGGGTGGTTCAGTGTGGACTTTCAAAATCCCGAAGCAGCTAGCTGCAAAATAAGGTAGCGGTAAACCAGGGTGTTACAAAGCGTCCGACCATTGTGGTCGGACGTTTCTGGTTTTTAGACCTGGTCTGGAGAGGACCGTGGTTTGCGCGAAAAATTTAACCATAACTGGAGGAATCGGATGCAGAAGTCGCTCAACATAGACCCGGGCAAATGCACAGGCTGTTTACAGTGCGAAATGGCCTGTTCGCTGGAGAACGAAGGAGTGTTCAATCCAGCTAAATCCCGAATCAAAGTATTCAGTTTTCACGAGGAAGGTCGG
>CALKXD010000251.1 GCA_938003855.1 uncultured Granulosicoccaceae bacterium
AGCCTTGATTGACTTTATTCAGCCGTACCATCGGTGTATTGCCAATCGTATCTACTATTGAATCGTATACGCGCATAGGTCTGCTTTCATCGTTAAAGTTTAAAAAACGTGTGGATCAAACCACGCCCTTACTCACTGCCAATACCGCTGTTATTTCCTGTACTTTTGCACCACCGGGCTACTATTCCAGCAGACCGCTCAGGGCTTCAAGCAAATGATCAACATCTTCGTCTTCAGTAAAGTACCCCGGGGATAATCGTACCGCTCCGCCATCGTCAGCGGTGCCAAATGCGGCATGCGCCTGTGGCGCACAATGCAAACCGGCCCTGACACATATGTAGTGATCAGCATCGAGCATTTCGGCAACCTGCTGGGCCACCATCCCCGCTACGGTAAAGCTCATGGTGGCAACTTTGTCACCCGGGCTATCGCCAAGTAGCGTGACGGCATCGATGGCCCGGAGATGTGCGGCTATTCTTTCGGCATGCGCCATCTCACGTTGATGCACATGCTGCACTGCACGGCTGCACAAAGCCTGGTGGCCATCAGCTCCAGCATTCAATGACGCTCCAAGTTCTGCAAACCACTGCTGTGCAGCATGCAGACCGGCAATGCCGGGTATTGAAACAGTCCCGGCTTCCAACCGATGCGGGTAGGTATCCGGCTGATACAATGACGCTGAATCTACCCCGGTACCACCAAAACGGCTTGGCGCCAGATCAACGGATTCACCGACAATCAGCCCGCCGATTCCCATCGGACCAAACAGACCTTTATGGCCGGTAAACGTAAGAACGTCGATACCACAAGACATATCAATCGGTACAACACCTGCGGTCTGAGCAGAGTCAACAATCAGGTACACTCCGTGCTGTTTTGCCACCTCTGCTATCGCGACCAGGTTTTGCACTGTCCCCACTACATTTGACGCGTGATTTACGATAACGGCCCTGGTTTCCGGACGAATAGCACTGGCGATGGCAGCGGGATCGAGATAGCCGCCGTTATCTGCCTCGACCATGGTGCAGGCAATGTTGGCATCGCGCTGAAGATGATTGGCCGTTCGCAGCACGGCGTTGTGCTCGAGTTGCGAAATCACTATGTGATCGCCACTGCTGACCATACCCTGAATTGCAAGATTTAGAGAGTCTGTTGCATTCTGCGTGAACACCACCCGGTTCGGATCACCGCTGTGGCCAAAAAAATCGGCCAGCATTCGCCGTGTTGCAAAGATCATCTGCTCTGCTTCGACCGCCAGTGTGTGGCCGGAGCGACCCGGATTAACACCGTGGCTGCGAAAAAAACTGTCCATGTACTGATAGACCGCTTCCGGCTTTGGCCAGGTGGTCGCTGCATTATCGAAATAGTAGTTATCTTTCAATTCTCGGGACTCCCCCTGAAAACGCACTATTGAATAAACTAAACGGTCGCCGCAGCCCCGTCACTGCGTGGATCACTAGCCCCTTCAATGAGTCCGTCCGGATGCCGCACCAGTGCGCCCGCATGACCCATCACTTCATCATAGTCACCAATCACCTCGACATCATGGCCGGCGGCCAGTAATTGACGGTAGACGTCGCCGGGGAACCGGTTTTCCATTCGCAAGTTGGTCACATCACTACCCCAGGTCTTGCCCAGCAACCAGCGCGGTGCAGTGATTGACTGTTGCAGATCCTGCCCACCCAACGCATAACGTGAGAACACCATCGCCTGCGTCTGCGGCTGTCCTTCTCCGCCCATCGTGCCGTAAGGCATCACCCGGCCATCCTTCAGATGTGCGAGAGCCGGCTGAATGGTATGAAACGGACGTCGACCCGGCACCAGTTTATTGTGGTGGTTTTCATCAAGACTGAAACTGGTGCCCCGGTTCTGCCAGGTAATTCCGCTGTCCGGCAAAATGACACCGGCCCCGAACTCCCAGTAAATGCTCTGAATAAAACTAACCGAACGGCCTTGCTTGTCAATAGCCCCAAGCCAGACGGTATCACCACCGACACGCGCATCCGGCCAGGGATCAGCTACTTTCCGGTTGATTTCCGAAGCCAGCTTGTCGAGCAGAGCCGGATCGAGAAATTTAGTCGCCTGCGAAGGCATATAGGCCGGATCACTGACTTCGGTATCACGCACCCGAAACGCCTGCTTGGTTGACTCAATTAACCCGTGTATGTAGTCGAAGTCATCAAGTGAGGTAATTCCCAGGCGCTCGAATATGCCAAGTATCATCAGCGACGACAACCCCTGCGTCGGCGGCGGCATGTTGTACACCTTGTGCCCGCCAACTTCCAGCGTCAGTGGCTCCACCACCAGCGCCTGATGCTGTGCAAGGTCTTCGAGCGCGACGGGTGAGCCGACCGATTTCAAATCACTGGCGATTGATTTCGCCAATCCACCACGATAAAAATCGTCCAAGCCATTTGCGGCCAGACCGGCAAGAGTCGCGGCGATAGCCGGTTGCTTGTGCAGGGCTCCACAGGCAATCGGTTGCCCGTCGTACAAGTAGGTGTCGGCAAATCCGGGCTGATCCCGCAACTCGCCAAGTTTTGCCTGTGCATTGTTGGCCAGCGTCGCCGTGGCCGGTACACCGGTGTTCGCATGGTAAATGGCATCCTCAAGAAGACGCGTCAATGGCAGGCGGCCACCCCAGCCCTCACTGTGCTGCATAGCACGCTGCCAGCCTGAAACAGCGCCCGCCACTGTCAGTGCTGCATCCGGTCCACGACCGGGTATCGCTGCCATTCCTCGAGAGCGATAGTAATCAGTAGTGGCAGCAGCGGCCGCACCTCCACAGGCATCAATACCGACCGGTGACTCACCTGGAGCATCCAGCAACCAGAAATTGTCGCCACCAAGACTGTTCATGTGCGGGTAAACTACGGCGATAGTACTGGCCGCTGCAATCATCGCTTCGATGGCATTACCCCCTTCTGCCAAAACCCGGGACCCGGCTTCAGCTGCCAGATGATGCGGTGCGACCACCATGCCGTTGTACGATCGTCTGGAGTGAAGCATAACCACCTCGGTAAATTACAACCAATTTATGAATGGCGCTGCCATGGTTAATCGCCGCCCGCCAACAGGCACAGCAACCGGGCATTGTCGCGGACTGACGCTCGCCTATGGAATCAACAAGTTTAGCTGACTTGCTGCAATTACGGTGATACAAAATCGAAAAAACAATGGCCCGCCGCGGGCCATAAGCAACCGTCAGGTTATGGAAGGACGTATCAGTGCCCGGCCAGTAACACTACCCCGCTGACTACCAGCGCAGCACCAAGCCACTGGCGTGCACCGAGCACTTCACCAAACACCAGCCAGGCACCAAACGTGGCGAGGACAACGCTGCCACCAACAATCGCCGGTACCGCCAGACTGACAGCCACAGGTGATGAGCCCCCCACCCCGACGAATACATAAAAATAGGCAATCTCGGCGGCTCCGATGCAAACACCCGCGGCGATAGCCCAATAGTACGCCGGTGTCGGCAGGATAAAACTCTGTACACCGGAAACACGCAACAACAGCAGAAAGCAGACCGATGTCAGCGTCGCAGCAAGCTGCAATGCAATAGTGGCCGTTACCGTGGTAGCAGCCAGAGATTCCACCTGCAGCGACGACTGTTTAATCAACAGGTTATAGGCAGCATAGAGAAATGCCACCAGAACGAGTAAAGCGATACTGAGCATTTCATTTCCTCGATCAACTTACAGCAGATACGCCATGCAATACCGCAGCGTATTACACAAGGAGAAGTAGTTCTCAGTATACCCTGACCAACGGACACTAAATTGCAAGAAAACCCTCACGCAACCCACGTTACCAGAGCCTGATCGGGGCACCGATACCGTCGGTGGTACTATTGCCAAGATAACGAAGCAGACAGATTGATTTATATAGTCTTGCTTCAGCTTTAAACTGTGTAATGTCTTGCGGGTCAGCCTGACCGGGAAGACAGCGGCCGCTGGACTCAGCCCAACGGTCCGCAAGGTATATTTCCACGTAGCCTGAAGGTGCTATTGCGAGGGCCACTTTTCGATCAATTGAGGCGCCCGGATGTTCAAACGTAACGATGGTGATTGTATAACTACACCATTAGCAGCAGCGGATATCCGACGGCCGCTGCACCCGGGCAATCGGCACACCCTACGCCGGAGATTCCCGTGAGCCTGTTACAACAGCGTCGATTTGCACCCTATTTCCTGACCCAGTTTCTGGGGGCGTTTAACGATAACGTCTTCAAAAACGCTCTGGTAATTTTGCTGACTTTTAAAATCGTCTCCAGCTACAGCAACATTCTGGTAAACCTGGCTGCCGTTATATTTATATTGCCGTTCTTTTTGTTTTCCCCGCTATCAGGTCAGATCGCCGACAAATACGAAAAGAGCGCCCTGATCCGCAAGATCAAATTGATTGAAGTCGGCATCATGACGCTCGGAGTAATGGGATTGGTGATGAACTCAATCCCCTGGCTGTTGGCCGTGCTGTTTCTGATGGGGACACAGTCAGCGTTTTTTGGACCGATTAAATACAGCATTCTGCCGCAGCACTTGTCACGCAACGAGCTAATGAGCGGGAATGCACTGGTCGAGGCCGGGACCTTTCTGGCAATCTTACTTGGCACTATACTCGGCGGCATACTCGCCAGTTTCGACCAGTACATACTGCCGGTGTCAATAGCGATTCTGATCTTCTCAACGCTCGGTGCTGTCACCAGTCGATTTATCCCTCCGGCATCCGCTGAAGACCCCAACCTTACAATAGACTTTAATCCACTGCGATCCGGCAAAAGCATCTTTTCGGTTCTGGCCGGCAACCAGGCAAACTTCTACACGGTATTCGGCATTTCCTGGTTCTGGTTCTTCGGCTCGACCTTTCTTACCCAGCTGCCTAATTTTTCACGGGAGTACCTGAACGGCGATCCCTACGTGGCCACACTGATGATGGCTATGTTCTCAATCGGTATCGGACTCGGGTCATACCTGTCTTCAGTTTTGTCACGCGGTCGGGTCGAACTAGGCCTGGTGCCTCTCGGCGCATTTGGCATGACCCTGTGCGGAGCCTATCTGGGCTTGATGGATATTCCATTCAGCGCCACCACCAACGCCATCCCGGACATGTTCCAAAGCGCCGTTTACATCAAAGCGTTACTCGCCCTGCTGTTACTCGCCGTGTCGGGTGGTTTGTTTATCGTGCCACTCTATGCGTTTGTGCAGACCAATACACCATCCGAATATTTATCCAGAAATATTGCAGCCAACAACATATTGAATGCGTTATTCATGGTGATCGGAGGCAT
>CALKXD010000252.1 GCA_938003855.1 uncultured Granulosicoccaceae bacterium
CTCTTGTCTCTAAATAACTATTTATGGAAAAAATTGACAATGAAAAACCTACAACCACCATATCTGGTAGAAATACGCTGATCCAGCTGCTTCCCAAGCCAGACAGGGTTGTAAAAAAACAACAAGCGCACTTCGGAAGACAGGTCACTTTACCAGTGCAATTACATTACCCCAAGGTAATGTAACGCTGAAAATTGGCTTATTAACGCAATATCGACCCGCCAGAAACATCTATTTAACATTAATATTCAATTGCTTACATACTATATGTCAGGTGGATTCGACTTTTTGATGTCAACGTAATAACATTCGCTCCAGATGTGGCAGACAGACCACATCGGCATCGCATAAAAAGTTATTTAGAGACAAGAGCGAGATTTTTGCCATGAAAAGACTACTAACATTCTCAGCTACTGCATTTGTTATCAGCATCTGTACCGTCGGCTTTACTGCAAAAATCAAAAACGTCGGCACCATCAAAATTGAGAACAGTCCTGCCCACTTTGCCGTAAACAACTGCCACATCGGTAAGTACTACGAAGAGGTTCACTTCTATGCAGGGTCCGGTGTGCTTGCCGACGGAAAAAAATTCGAGATATCTGCGGACGGTAGCGGCGGCTGGGTCGAAATGCACGTCGGGGTAGACTCGGGCTCGCCGGAAGCCTTCTACACCTCTACGTTGAAAAACCCGCAAGAATCGATCTCTGTTCAGTCGAAACAGGTTGTGATTCGCGGCAGCTTCGATGAAGCAATTTCAGACACAAGCGGCATTCCCTTTGAACTCACTGCCACCTGTGAAAGTTAGGCCAGCCAGGCGTTAACTTCGCCCGAAGCCTCCTGTCACTCCACACAGGACGTCCGCGACGAGAACTCAGTCATTCGGCAGAGCCGTCAACACCCCTGCAACCGCTTCTGCCAGCCGGCTCTCAGCACAGGGCTTTTCGATAAACAACGTAGCACCCGCGGTCGATAACCAGTCGGCAATAGAATCCCTGGAACGGCTGGTTACGATTATAAGAGGAATTGCAGCGAAACGCGGATCGTCTTTGATTTTTCCAGCAACCTCAAACCCGTCCATCAGCGGCATTTCAAGGTCGAGGACAATTGCGTCGGGCACCTTTCTCTCGAGAGCCTCTAGAGCCTCCACCCCGTTTCGCGCCAGCTCTATTTCGTAGGCATTACCAACCAACGCGCGGCCAAACGAGGCGCGCACAGTGACAGAATCATCCACAATCAGCACTGTCGGTACTACCGGGACATCGCTAACTCCGCTGACCCGGCCGTTCTTTAGCAGGTGAGCCAGGTCAAGATGCAACACCGCCTTACCACCATCGAGCAACGCCGCTCCTTTGTAGTGGCGCGAACCCAGCAACAACGCTCCGGCGGGGGTAAACTCAAGCATCTTTCTCCCCCACACCGAATCGACCCTTATGTAGAACTCACGAGACTCTATCCGACACTTCAAAACCGGTGCATCAACCTTGCTGCGATAACCCTGTCTGCCGAGCAAAGCTTGCAAATTCACTGCAGCAGCATCCCCCCCCTGTATCGCGACAATATCACTGCAGGATACTGCGTAATGCTGACCGGCATCTCCAATAATCATGACGTCTTTCGAGACAGCCGACAGCGGTAGAGCAAGCCTGAACAACGTCCCTGCTCCCGGTGTAGTAATCAGCTCCATGGTGCCACGGTGGCGATAGACACTATCACGCACAATGTCCAGACCAACGCCTCGCCCGGAAGCCCGATCTGCCGCCGGCGACGTCGACACCCCCTGACGGATCAGGTGCTTCAGCAATTCACGGTCAGACACTTGCGCAACGTCTGTCTGCGCGCCCTGTGATACTGACTGCCTGAGCGCGGAAATATCGATACCTCCACCGTCGTCTTCTACTTCGACCAGCAGGTGGCGATCAACCTCTTTAAAAATGACTTTGATTTTGCCTTCCAGACCCTTGCCCGTCGCGCGGCGCTGATCATTACCTTCTATGCCATGCACCACTGCATTCGAAAGCAACTGCTCCAATGGGTTTATCAGGTCAGAATAGAGACGGCGTTCGATGGAGAGATCAGCACCAAACAATTCAAACCCAACCAGCTTGCCGGCTTGCTTGGCTGTCTGGCTGACGATACTGTCAAGCCGCACACGCAGACTTTCAACAGCAATGGTGTCAGCAGTCGATACCAGGGAACTCAGGCCATCGATCGCGATCGATTGGCGACCGACGATACCATCAGCGCGAAGCAGCAGCTCCTCAAGGCCGTTTTTAACCTTGCCGATATCCAGATTGCTTTCATCGATTGCCTTGTATAGCAACGGATTTTCCGGTTCAGAGAGGTTTTTCCGCACGTGCATCGCATTGTGCAAAACACTTGAAAGCTCACCGAGTTGCTGCCTGAGCTCGTCGTGAAAAAGGCAATACTCGCTGTGGTTTTTACGCAGCATTCGCTGCGAGGTTTCCAACGCCATAAAATATCTGGCTGATCCGAACACCGGGGTACGCTCGGCGCCTTCATGCACAGCTTCAGACACGACAACAGGGGCCGCCTGCGTCGCTCCAGGATCCGGTTGTTGAGTCGCCTCAGTCAAACGAGGCTCAATTGAGCGATTCGCTGGCAGGCCTCCTGACCCACTGGATTCGGCAAGCTGAAAGAGTTTTTCGATGAGCTCCCGATGCTCGGTGATACGCTCATTGTTGCGGATAGAATCGACATCATCACTCAGAACCTCGATGGCCTCGAGTATCAATTCAAACGTGTCGCCACGAGGTGTGCCGTGATGGTGCTTCAACCCCACCAACACCGACTCAAGATGATGAGCAAGTTCAGCCACATCACTGAGCCCGACCGTATCGGCACTGCCTTTTAATGTATGCAGCAACCGGCTTATATCGCTGTGCAGCTTGCTGCCACCATGAGGCGCTCCTCGCCAGCGCTGTATCAACTCAAACAGCCGATGCAGCAGCTCCTCAGCTTCCTCGACGAATACATCGACAAGACCGGCAGATTCAGCATCCCCGCGCAGCCGATGTTTGCCGTCCACCGCAACAACCGTTACCCGGCCGGTGACATCAGCAATTAACTCCGGCATCGGTTTTTTGTTCACCAACGAATCAATGCCAAGCGTTATGGCGACGATAGCCTCCTGTACCAGCAGCGTGTCTGACTGACTCAGCGTACGTCCGGCAGCCTCAGCAGAAGTGAGTATGACCGACAACGGCTCGAGCAACTGCAGCAGGGGCGTCAGCCCTCTTCGCTCGACACTGATGCGAAGCGCTTCGAGAGCACTGACAACCGGTTTGTCCGGCAATAAATTCCCCGAGCTGCCAAGGGCCGTGTCCAGCGCTTGCTGGATAATATCAACAAAACTATTGCACTCATTGCCAAATGCAATGGTCACTGCTACCGCCTCCTTAACCATCACACAACACCTTGATCAGACGGATTACACGGCAACTTTTGCAGGAGTAATTGCACAGACACGCACGGGTCACTCATGTCTGCTCTCTCCCCTGCAACTGGAACCGGCTACTGGATGCATCAAGCTCAGCCGTTAACCGACCAATCTCATTGGCAATCTGCTGCGCCGTATCGGTACGCTCCCACATATCCTGATCGACAGCGGCCAGCAGTTGCAGTGATTCGTCGAGCGCTTGCGAGCGACTGACACCATCGCCGACAGATGCTATCGATTGCGGTATTTGTTCAAGCATAGCAATCGCTTTAGTGTTTATAACTTCCAGTGAATGCGATACCTCGCGCGAACTGTTAACGCTTTCGTCGATTTTACTTTCACCTGCCTTGAAGGCTTGTCGGGTCGCTTCTACATCGGAAGACAGCATGGTCATTACGCGGTCGGCCTCATTGGCACTACCTGCCAATTGCTTCGCAAGTTGCTGCATCTCATCAACATACTCATCATTACCATCCGACCCGACATCATCGCTGTAGGCAGCCACACTCAGTGATTTATTTAACGCGACCAGATTTGAACGTTCGGCGAGTTGCTTCAGGTTAGCGCAGATTGCGTTCAGATCCCGAACCGCATTGGCAACATTGCTCATCCGGCTATCAGCCAAATCAAGATGAGCGTTACCTTCAGCGATAGCAGTCATACCCAGCTGAGCTACTCCGGCACAATCGCCGAGCTCTGACTGCAATCCGGAACAACTCATCAACGCCATTGAAGCGGATTCTTCTAAGCGCCTGACATCAGCCGCACCGTCAGTGACCGATTGCGCCATCGACTGCCGTGTTTGCTCACGCGCACTCTCGGCCTGCTGTAAATCTGCCAGCACTAACTGTTGCTGTGCAATCAAATCCGCTGTTCTATCAGCCACCTCTCTTGAGGAATAAACCAGCTCAGAAATAACGCGTCGTGTCTGCTCGATTACCTGTTCGCCTGATGCATCCAAACGCTGATCATCTGCGACCACGGCATCAACCAGTTGTCCCTCGGTCAACATTTTAAGGCGCTGGACTAATTTACTCTGCGTGGTTTTTTCAAGGGTCTCCTTACTCGATTGCCTGCGGCGAATGCGCCAGACGGACATGGCGGCCAGCAGCAACGCAGCACAGACACAGACCAGCGCAGTGAGTATGGACCTGCGAGTGACGCTTACTTCAACGGCCAGTACTTGTCGATAGTTTCGAGCACCACTCAGTGCAAACACCAGTTGATTCTGAAAATCCGACTGAATGCCATCGGCCGGGGTCTGACTCACAAGCGCAGTTGTTTCAAACAGACGCTCTGGCGTCAACGCCTCGGCATGCAGAAGAAAGGTGTTGAGCAATTGCCGGGTCCGATAACCGAGCAAAACCGAACCGGATGGCTCCTGCACCAAAGATGTCAGCGCAGCGACAGAGGCATGAAACGCATCAAGCGCTGCAGACACAGGCAATTGGCTCGATGCACTATCGGTCAAGTAGTCAATATTTTTTAGTGAAGATCGAATGTCGCTTACGACTCTCAACAGCGCTGTTGAAAACGTCTCCTCTGTGATCGCGTTAAACAAGGCTTCATACGAGGCCAGCGCATCTTTAACGGTGCCGGCTGAATAAGCACTGGCCGCTGACGCTGCGCTGCGGGCATCACCCAGATTGACGTCGCCTAGCCCCTGCCTGAGCCCCCTCCACTGTTGTTGTACCGCTATTGCCGCCGCTTGCAGCTCGGTCGAGGTTGTCGCAAACCAACCGGAAGGCTCGCCGGTCAGCTGCGCAGAAAATACTTCTCCCCCAGCCACAACCACTCCCATCTGATCGCCGGTAGCAGCAGCGCCGGCCTGCAGCAGATTTTCAAGGCGACCCAGGGTTAACGAATACTCGGTAATGGCTGTTTGCTGACCGCGTTGCTTCGCCAGCTTATCTGCCGCCAGAAGCATCACCAGCATGCTCAACAGCAGCGCCACTGCGCTCGCCAGAAGTAGCGTAAATGTTACACGGTCAACACCTCTGCCTTGCCTCACGCCAACTCACCAGACGACGCAGTACTCTCCAGAGCCGCCCGCTCGACAGCGGTAATCAAGCTGGCTAGCTGAACCACAACCACCGCACTGTCATCATGCTCGCAGACATATTCAACGTATTCAGTCGTGCAGCAATCAGGGAGCAACGCGTTGCGCGGTTTCGCTGCCAGATCCACCAGCGTAATGATCTTTTCTACCGCAAGTAATACTTTACCGTGGGCGCACTCGACAACAATGGCACTCGACAGAGCGCTCGCCGGCGGACCCTTTAACAAAAATTGCCGCACATCAACAAGTGGCAATGGTTGGTTCTCGTGGTTCGCCAGCCCAAGTAACCACGAAGCGCTGCCCGGTACCGCTGTATAAGGCGGCATCTCGCCCACCTTGGTAACAAAGTCTACCGATATCGCAAAACACTGCCGGGCAACGGTGAACAGCAAGGCACGACTGGTTTTCGCTTGAGATTCATCAAGCTTCGAAGACCAGACAACCGAAAGCGGATGCGTCACTGTTTGCTCACCACGGCTATCTTGTTAACCTGGCGCATTGATACTCCCCGCGGGAAATCGGACCGATTTGGCTATCGATGAGATGCTGAATAACAGGGAGACAATGAACATGAATGATCGGCTCTTGCAAACACGGCACAAATTGACCTGGACCTATCGACAGATGATCTATCGTGCGGGCCAACGTCGGGTTGCGGGTTATTTTACCCGATACCCTGACTGCACGCCGCGTTCAAAAGCCGAATGGCGGACTGTAGCCCACCAACCGCTATCACATCAACCGTACTAATGTTACTTCAGACAGACCTGTTATATTTATCAACAGCTTAACGACTATAGCCGAAAGATTCACGCAAACCGAATCCGCAGCGATACAATACTGTTTTGCAACCCCGACAGACAGGATTTTATAGATGAGTAAAAAAATTGGTGTACTCATGGACCCCATCGAATCCATCAAGGTTGAGAAAGACACCAGCCTGGCGATGATGCTGGCCGCTCAGCGCCGGGGCTGGGAAATTTATTATTTCCAGCGCCAGGACCTCTACATGCGCGACGGAGTGCCAGCCGCGAGCATGCAGGCCGCCAGGCTGTACGACGACGAAAACCACTGGGTCGATCTCGACGATAAACAGGATTTGCCGCTGCAACATCTGGATTGCATCCTGATGCGACTCGACCCGCCGTTCGACATGGATTATGTGTTCGCGACTTACTTTCTACAACGTGCGGCAGACGATGGCGTACTGGTGTTGAACAACCCGGCAGCACTGCGGGATATCAACGAAAAAATATTTACCGCCTGGTTTCCGGCCTGCTGCCCGCCCACCCTGATCACCAGCGCGGCCGAGCGGTTTCGCGAGTTTCACCGGGAACACGGTGACATCATCGTCAAGCCTCTCGATGGCATGGGTGGCGCTTCTATTTTCAGACTCAAGGCGGATGACCCCAACGTCAGCGTTGTACTGGAAACCATGACAAATTTCGGTGAACGCCAGATTATGGCGCAGCGCTACATTCCGGAAATCACCGAAGGTGACAAACGCATCCTGGTGGTTGACGGTGTACCGGTCTCACATGCGCTGGCTCGTATTCCTGCAGCCGGAGAAACCCGGGGCAATCTGGCCGCAGGCGGGCGCGGTGTTGCCGTGCCGCTGTCAAAGAGGGATCGGGAAATCGCCGAAACCATCGGGCCGGTGCTGGTGCAGAAAGGCGTTTTATTCGCCGGTGTCGATGTTATTGGCGACTGGGTAACAGAAATCAATGTTACCAGTCCAACCTGCGCGCGTGAACTCGACGAGCAATGCGGTCTCGACATTGGCGCACAATTTATGGACGCGATTGCCCGGCGACTCTAGCACTCTGTCCGAACCTGGCCGCTAGCGCGGCCGGTCCACGCCGGAGACAAGCTATTTTTTCGCCTGTGGGAGCGGCGGTTTTGGTCTACCTTTCTAAGACACTAACCGCACGCATCCGACCTATGAAAATCGTTTCGATCAAGCCGCCTCGAAAACACCGGGGCGGCGTACTGCCGATCGCTATTGCTGCAGCGACGCTACTCCACATCGCGATTATTTTCGGCATCGGCTTCGACGCTCTGCAGGTTCGCTACATTCCACCTGCGCTGGAAGTCGTATTGGTTAATCAGGCAAACGTTGAAGAGCCGGAAACGGCGAACTTTCTGGCTCAGCACTCCCAACAAGGCAGTGGAGATCTGGACAGCAAGGCGCGACCAACCGAGCCTCGACAAGGCAAAGACGGCGGTAAAAATGCCGGTACCGAAGGCGCACTGACCCCGGCAACATCCCCCGAAAAGACGCAATCCAGCCAAACCGAAATGCTGACGCAGATTTTTTCAGACCACAAGACCCGCAAAACCGATCAGCAGGAGCAAATTACCGACACCATAAAAGCCATTGCCAGCAAAAAACTGCAGCGACAACTCGAAATAGCGCGACTCACCTCCGAAATTGCAAGAGACATTGAAAAACAGGCAAGCAGGCCGCGCAAAATGTACATGACCGCTGCCAGCACCAAAAAGGCGACCGCCGCAAAATACATGATGGACTGGGTACAGAAAGTAGAGCGTGTCGGTAATCTGAATTTGCCGGTAAGTTCGCGCAAAGCCAGTGGCTCGCTGGTGATGGTGGTCGGCCTGAACAAGCACGGTAGTGTCACAGACATTGCCATCAAACAGTCCTCCGGGAAATCAGAACTCGACAATGCCGCTGTCAACATTGTCAACATGGCTGCCCCGTACCGCCCAATGTCCGCAGAGTTGGCTAAGGAAACCGATATCATCTACATCACTCGTACCTGGCAGTTCAATGGCAGCAAGCCACTGACCAGTCGCTAACGCTCCCACGCACTTCTCAACGATAGACCCCCTCAACAGCAGCACTGCCTGGACAACAGCTGATGCAAGACAGCGACTCAAAAACCGGCAGAAAATTCAGCAGCGGTTTTGACTTACCAGCGGATTGTCAGCTAACAGCAAGATAACAGAACAAGCTTTCATCACATCCCGTTACGCAAAGCGTCGGATCCAGCGAAAAACCGGTCAAACAGAACGACAACGTTCGGTGTTGAATACCCCGGACGACAGGCAAGGTGCTAAACTAACCCGCTGCGCGTCACTCCCCCGGACATAACGCAACAGACGCCTGCTACTCACTGAGCTTCTGCGGATACTGATGGATTTAACTCACCAATTCCTGCTCGCCATGCCCGGACTCAATGAGTCCTGGTTCGACAATACCCTTAGCTATATTTTCGAGCACGATGAACAAGGCGCTCTCGGTTTTGTGGTAAATCGACCAGCCTCACTCACGGTCGGCGAAATATTTGACCAACTGGATATCAATTGCATCGCATCAGACTATCGCGCCGATACGGTTTTTACCGGCGGCCCACTTGAAGTTGATCGGGGATTCGTACTTTATCCAAGCGACAACTCCTTATCGTTCAGCGATGATAATCACACCAGTAACGGCGGCAAAGGTATCAGCCTGTCCGGCTCAACCGAACTGCTGTCGTCGATCGGCAGCGGAGAGGGGCCCGATCATTTCCTGTTGCTGTTAGGCTACGCCGGATGGGGGGCGGGACAACTGGAATCTGAAATCGCCACGAACGCCTGGCTTACCTGCGATGCAGATCCTGACATTCTGTTCGCCGCCAACCCGGATGACAAGCGGCGGCTGGCTGCAAAATCACTCGGTATTGACGTATCTATGCTGTCATCGCAAGCCGGTCGCGCGTGACGAAATCACCGCCAGACAACCGCGCACCGGGCGCTGATGTCTGCGCACCACCGCCCGGTATTTACTTCGGCATTGATTTTGGCGCAAAGCGAATCGGCATCGCCAAAGGCCAGAACGAAACCCGCACAGCAAGCCCACTCACCACCGTCAGAAACATCAATGACCGACCCGACTGGGAACACCTCGACAAGCTGGTCACCGAATGGCGTCCAGTGGGTCTGGTCGTCGGGCTGCCACTGACTGTCGATGGTGCTCAGCAGGCATTGTCCGGACAGTGCAATTCGTTTTGCAAAAAAATCGGCAAACGCTACGGCCTGCCCGTTTATCGATGTGACGAACGATTCAGCTCTATTGAAGCCTCAAATATTCTGGCCGAGAATAGAAAGCTGGGAAATCGGCGTCGCCGCGTGCAACGTCAGGATACCGATAAAATCGCCGCCGCAATTATCCTCGAGAACTGGCTTTGTGGGACAATGGACCAATGAATGACAAGACCCGATTTGACAGCAACGAGATAGACCAGTGGATCGAGCGCATGAGCCAGGATGTGCGTGAGAAGCTTGGGCCTGAGTATAACTCTGCAAAAATGCTGGGTATTCGAACCGGCGGTGTTCTGGTCGCGGAGCAGTTACATCGCAAACTGGCACTGGCGCACCCTGCCGGCGAGCTCAACATATCGTTTTATCGCGACGACTTCAGCCGCATTGGGCTGCACCCCCAGGTCGGTGCTTCCGACATACCATTCCCGATTGACGATGAAGTCATTATTCTGGTCGACGACGTTCTCTACAGCGGCCGCACTATCAGGGCTGCCATGAATGAGATCTTCGACTTCGGCAGACCCACCAGAATTTTACTGGTCACGCTGATCGAACGTACCGGGCGCGAGTTACCGATCAGCGCTGACGTCATTGGACATTGCATGGAGCTCGGCCCACAGCAAAACGTAAAACTGCGAGAGGACCTAAGCCTCGAAATCGAGGCCCGCTAGACGATGCCAATCACCGCCATTACCAAACCCTCCATCATGAAAAAACTCAACCGCGATGTTCAACTCTGTGATGACGGCGGACTGAAACATTTCCTGACAATAGAGGGGCTGGCAAAAGACCGCCTGGTGGACATCCTCGATACCGCCGAGACCTTTGTCGGTATCAATACTAAATCCACCAAAAAAGTACCGTTGCTGCGTGGTAAAACCGTGGCAAATTTATTTTTCGAGAACAGCACACGAACGCGCACCACTTTTGAACTCGCCGCAAAACGTCTGTCAGCCGATGTACTGAACATTAACGTCAGCATATCTTCTGCCAGCAAAGGAGAAACGCTACTCGATACTCTGCGCAACCTGCAAGCGATGCACTGCGATATGTTTGTTGTGCGGCACTCAGCCTCCGGCGCGGCTCACTTTATCGCCGATCATGTAGAACCACACATCAGCGTAATCAATGCCGGTGATGGTCAGCACTCACACCCGACTCAGGCAATGCTGGATATGTTTGCGATCCGCCGTAACAAGGGCGACTTTTCGGCCCTTAAAGTAGTGATCGTTGGCGACATCCTGCACTCACGAGTAGCGCGATCACAAATTCACGCACTGAACATCTTAGGCGCCGGAGAAGTTGTTGTGGTCGGGCCCAAGACGCTACTGCCAGAATACGTCAGAGACTTTGGCGTACAAATCGAACACAACCTCGACAGAGCACTGAAAAATGCCGACGTTGTTATCGGGCTGAGGCTGCAGAAAGAACGCATGCGCTCTGCTCTGCTATCCACCGAAGACGAGTATTTTCGCAGCTACGGGCTAACCGAAAAACGACTCGAACTCACCAGGCCAGACTCTATTGTGATGCACCCGGGACCCACCAACCGCGGAGTTGAGATAGAAGCAAGCGTGGCGGACGGACCAAGATCAATTATCCTCGAACAGGTAACCGGAGGCATCGCCGTTCGCATGGCCATTATGTCGATCACTATGGGCAACATTGAAAAATCACTATCAGAGCAGCGTGTATCTCACCTCGATCAACCGCAGACTACCGCATGAGCACGACTGCCATAACAAACGGCCAGTGCCTTATCGGCGATGCCTTCGTCAGCACCACAATTCACTACCACGATGGTCGCATCACAGCGATAGGTGATCACGACACAACGCCGGATCACAGCATCGATGCTCACGGCAAGCTGGTGATTCCGGGCTTCATCGATTGCTACGCCAGACTCAGGGAACCCGGCTTCGAAAAATCCGCCACCATTGCCCATGAAACCAAAGCAGCGGCGAGAAGCGGCATCACCACTATTATGTGTGCGCCGGACACCGACCCGGTCACCGATGAACCCGCGACCGTCGAACTCATCAAGCGCCGGGCGGCGGCGGCCAACGGTGTAAAGGTTCTACCCATTGGTGCGCTGACCACCGGCCTCGGTGGCAAGCAACTCGGCGAAATGCTAACGCTCTCGGAGAGCGGCTGTATTGCGTTCAGCAACGGCGATCACTCAATGGAAAACACCCAGGTGATACGGCGGGCGATGGAATATAGCGCTGGTTTCGATTTGAAGCTTATCATTGCTCCGCAGGACCCGTGGCTGTCAGATGGCGTCGCTCACGAAGGCAGTGTGGCTACGCGGCTGGGTTTTAGAGCTATTCCGGCGGCTGCTGAAACGGTTGCCTTATCGCAGCTTATCGAGCTGTGCTATCAAACCGGCGCATCAGTGCATTTCTCACGGCTGTCTTCACACCGTGGTGTGCAGCTCGTCAGTCAGGCAAAAAAAGACAATATCAGCGTCACCGCTGATGTGGGCATTGATCACCTGTTTCTGACCGAAATGGACACCAGCGACTTCAACAGTCTTTGCCACACCTCGCCACCACTGCGATCAAGGCGCGATCTCGAGGCGCTGCGTGAAGGTGTCGCAACCGGAGTACTGGATGCGATCTGCTCCAATCATGCCCCGCATGAACTCGACAGCAAACTCACCCCGTTTGCAGAGAGTGAACCCGGCATATCCTCCCTCGACAGCTTTATGGGGTTACTGTTAAAGCTTGCCAGTGAAACGCAAATACCACTCACCACTCTGATCGCCCGGGCCACCACGGGACCCGCCGACTGCTTTTCACTGAAGCAGGGCCGTCTGCAAATCGACGCACCGGCCGACATCAATATTATCGACACCGACGCAGACTGGGAGTTCAGTCTTGAGACCATGCTTAGCAAAGGCAAAAACAGCCCTTATCACGGTTGGGATTTTACGGGCGCGCTGAGTCACACCATCATCAACGGCCAGCTGATACATCCCTGACTCCCCATCGACACACCGCAATACCGCCGACTGATAGCGGCAGAAGGAGGCGCTCGCACCCGGGTTTGCAGGCAATGCTCCTCAAAACTGCGGTGAAAACGCCAGCCCGCTATAGCGGCTGGCGGCAAGTCAGTGTCAGACCGATGCTCGCTAGGAGGCTAGTTTATAGGAATCGTCATCTTCGTCTTTAAGCTCAAGGCCAGAGGCACCTTCTTCTACCTCCGTGTCAGCCTTACCCGGCTCATCAAGCTTAATCTTCAATCGCAGGTCGTTGACCGAGTCGGCATTGCGCATGCCCTCCTCAACCGTCACTTCACCGGACTTGATCAGCTTAAATATCGCCTCATCAAAAGTCATCATGCCCTGCTTGGTGGACTTTTTCACCAGCTCTTTCATCTCGTGGATTTCACCCTTTTTGATAAGCTCACTCATCAATGGGGTATTCAACAGAATCTCCACCGCAGCACGGCGACCATCCCCTGCGGGTGTCGACAGCAACCGCTGAGACACCACCGCTTTCAGATTCAAGGATAAATCCAACAACAACTGATTGCGGCGCTCTTCCGGGAAGAAGTTGATGATTCTGTCCATCGCCTGATTTGTGTTATTCGCATGCAAGGTGGCCAGACACAGATGCCCTGTTTCTGCAAAAGCAATGGCGTGCTCCATCGTATGCTCATCTCGAATTTCACCGATCAAAATGACATCCGGTGCCTGGCGCAGCGTGTTTTTCAGCGCAATCGAGAATGTTTCGGTGTCGGTACCAACCTCCCGTTGTGTCACCAGGCAACCCTTGTGCTTGTGCACAAACTCCACGGGATCCTCAATGGTGATGATATGCCCCTGACTGTTCTCATTGCGGTAGTCGATCAACGCTGCAAGGCTGGTTGATTTACCGGAACCGGTACCACCAACCAGAATCACCAGACCCCGGGTCGTCATGGCCACGTCTTTGAGTACTTCAGGCAGTGCAAGTTTCTCAAAAGATGGCACTTCAAAACCGATGATACGAATGACCATGCCGGCACTACCGCGCTGCACAAACGCATTAACACGAAACCGCGCTACGTCGGGAACGCTGATCGCAAAATTGCATTCGCGCGTGGACTGAAACTCGGTCTGTTCTTTATCGTCCATCACAGCCATGGACAAAGCCATGGTCTGCTGAGGCGTCATTTTTTTATCGGTAATCCGTACGATTTTTCCATGAAGCCGCATACACGGTGGCGCGCCGGCTGTGATAAACAGATCGGAGCCCCCCTCCAGCTGCAATTTCGCCAGTAAGCTGTAGAGGTACTTTTTAGCTGATTCGTTTTCCATGGATCTCCGCAGCGCCTTGGATTGTGTAAAAAATGTTGCAGCTAATTAGCCGATTGAGTCAGGGTTAGCTGCTTTTTTGCGAGCGTCTTCCAGGCTTACCATGCCCTTGCTTACCAGTTCCTTTAGATTTTGATCGAGTGTCTGCATACCCAATGCGCCACCGGTTTGAATTACCGAGTACATCTGCGCCACTTTGTCTTCACGAATCAGGTTACGTATCGCAGGTGTACCCATCATGATTTCATGGGCGGCAACCCGACCACCACCGTTTTTCTTTAACAGAGTTTGCGAAATCACAGCACGCAGCGATTCCGACAACATAGAGCGCACCATCGGCTTTTCGCCTGCGGGGAACACGTCGATTATTCTATCGATTGTTTTCGCCGCTGAGCTTGTGTGCAAAGTGCCGAACACCAAATGCCCGGTTTCCGCCGCGGTCAACGCCAGGCTGATGGTTTCCTGATCTCGCATTTCACCCACCAGAATCGTGTCGGGGTCTTCACGCAAGGCAGATCGTAACGCTTCGCTGAAGCCGTGTGTATCGCGATGCACCTCACGCTGATTCACAAGACACTTTTTGCTCTGGTGGACAAATTCGATCGGATCTTCAATGGTCAGAATGTGTCCGAGTTCGGTCTCGTTTTTGTAGTCCATCATCGCCGCAAGCGTGGTTGACTTACCAGAGCCGGTTGGCCCCGTCACAAGCACTATGCCGCGTGGGTAATCAGAAATTTTCTGGAATATCTTCGGCGCACCAATTTGCTCGAGAGTCAGCACTTCACTGGGGATAGTCCGGAAAACTGCTCCACAGCCGCGTGCATGATTGAAAGCATTAACACGAAAACGCGCCAGATCGGGGAGCTCAAACGAAAAATCCACCTCAAGTTTTTCTTCAAACTCTTTGCGCTGCTTGTCATTCATGACGTCGTAAACCATCGACTGCACCAGACCTGCATCCAACTCTGGTACGTTTACACGACGTATGTCACCATCCACGCGAATCATTGGCGGAAGCTCAGCGGACAGATGTAAATCCGACGCACCGTTTTTCACACTGAAGGTTAAAAGCTGTGAGATATCCATTACAAATCCCGGAGTTAGGCGAATAATTAGGCGGACCTGCTAAAGCCTGTCCTGGACTGTGTCCGTACAGATCCTATCGACATACAAAGCAGATTTGTTAGCGAACAGTTACAACGCTGTGAACGCCACAGCTCACAAAACAGAAATCCCGCGGGGGAACTATGCCAGGCACCACCACCATCGCGAGCAACCTAGCGCAAACACTAGATGCAATTTCAGCGCTCGAGCAGCAGCACCAGCGAGCCAACGGCAGCGTTGAATTGCTGGCTGTCAGCAAACGCAAACCCACCGACCTGATCCGCGAAGCTGCCGCTGTCGGGCAGCGGCGTTTCGGCGAAAACTACGCCGAGGAAGGCGTACAGAAAATCCTGGAACTACAGGACCTGGCACTGGAATGGCACTACATTGGCCACGTTCAGTCCAATAAAACCCGCCTGATCAGCACCCACTATGATTGGGTACAGGGCATCGAGCGTGCAAAAATCGCCGAACGACTCGGTGCACAACGGCCAACAGGATTACCACCGCTTAACGTTTGTCTACAGGTCAATATCGACGGGGAGGCGACAAAATCCGGCTGCCCTCCCGAGCAACTCATGGCACTGGCCGACACCGTCGCCGCACAGAATAACCTCGTATTACGCGGAATAATGGCCATTCCGGCTCCTCGCGATAGCGCCAAGGCACAACAGCAGGTCTTCTCAGAATTACATAAACTCTATATTGAACTACAACTGAAGCATCCACAGATCGACACTCTGTCGATGGGGATGTCCGGCGATATGGGGCCTGCAATTGCAGAAGGCGCTACAATGGTGCGTATAGGGACCGCAATTTTCGGCAAGAGGGACACATAACCGCCGATACACAGTTGCAAGGGAATTGCAGAGAAGCGGACACGTAACACCGACACAGGTAACATAGTCGGATCTGGTCTCTGTAAAAACGAACGATGACCGGCAATCTGTACCGGCACGAATCCAAATATGGAGTATGTATGTCTCAACTAAATCCTCTGGTCGCCGCCCATCAGGCGGGTCAAAGTCTGTGGTTCGATTTCATCCAGCGCAGCATGATGACCAACGGCGATCTGGATCGACTGATCAACGATGACCACGTTCAGGGCGTCACCTCGAATCCGTCTATCTTCGAAGCGGCGATCGCAAACACCGACGAGTACGATGCGCAGATATCAACGATTCTGGCTGCACAGCCCGGCACCAGCCCAATGGAGATTTTTAAGCAACTGGCTATCACTGATATCTCAAACGCCGCCGACAGCTTCCTGAAGACCTACAACGCGAGCCGCGGTGACGACGGTATGGTAAGCCTGGAAGTGTCTCCCGGTCTGGCCCACGATACCGAAGGGACTATCGCCGAGGCGATCGAACTGCACGCGGCCCTGAATCGCGCCAACGTGATGATAAAAGTCCCCGGCACCGCCGCCGGCGTCAAAGCCTTCGAAGAGCTAACTGCACGCGGCATCAGTGTCAACGTTACACTTCTGTTTTCGGTTTCTCGCTACAAAGAAATAGTACAAGCCTACCTGCGTGGACTTGAGCGTCGGGTGGAGCAATCACAGCCGGTGGACAAAATTGCCTCCGTCGCGAGCTTTTTTGTCAGTCGCGTTGACGCTGAGGTCGATTCAGCGCTCGAAAAAATCGACTCCGACGAAACCCGCGCACTGCAGGGAAAAATCGCCATTGCCAACGCTAAAGTCGCCTACAGCTACTACCAGAATATATTCAACAGCCCTCAATTTGCCAAGCTTGCCGATGCCGGCGCTCTGCCACAACGCCTACTCTGGGCCAGCACGGGCACTAAAAACCCGGCCTACAGTGATGTGTACTATGTCGAAGAACTGATGGGACCCAATACGGTAAACACCGTGCCACCAAAAACGCTCGACGCCTTCCGCGATCATGGCACGGTAGAAAATCGACTCGAACAAGGATTGGCTGAAGCGCAAACTCTCGTCGATCAACTCGCCACTAGCGGCGTAGACCTCGGTGTGATTACCGAACAGCTAGAAGCTGCAGGTGTCTCTTCTTTCTCGGAGGCATTTGATCGTATGCTTGTTGCCATTGAGCAAAAGTGCACAAAAATCAAGGCCGCCTGACGGCCCAACAGAGGACTAGGAAAGGGTGAGAATCGGATTCATTGGCGGCGGGAACATGGCGAGAAGCCTGATCGGCGGTCTTGTCGAAGCAGACATTCCCGCCGATTCGATTTCGGTATCAGATCCAGGTACCGGTATCTGCGAGGCACTGAAGGCAGATTTCGGGGTACGGCACGCTAACAGCAATAAACAGCTGTTGGCGGAGGCCGATCTGGTCGTCGCAGCGGTCAAGCCACAACAGATGAAAAAGGTGATCAGCGATCTGGCCGGGCAATTTGACAACAAATTACTGGTATCGATCGCTGCCGGTGTACTCACAGACGACCTCGTCGCCTGGACATCACAAAGCACCACTGCCGTCGTACGCTGTATGCCCAACACCCCGGCACTGGTTCAGTGCGGTGCTACCGCTCTGTTCGCCAACCAATATGTCAGCGAACTGCAACGTCAACAGGCACAATCCGTTCTGGCGGCCGTCGGTGAGGTGGCCTGGGTTGAGTCTGAACCCCAACTGGACGCAATCACAGCATTGTCAGGCTCCGGACCGGCGTATTTTTTTCTGCTAATCGAGTCTATGATCGACGCCGCACAGGCGATGAACCTTCCCGCAGATCTGGCCACGCGCTTCGCCACACAAACCGCCCTGGGGGCGGCAACAATGGCTCACGACGGCGATATCAAACCCGCACAACTGCGTGAAAACGTCACCTCGCCCGCTGGCACCACAGAAGCAGCACTGAACAGTTTCCAGGCGGCAAACTTCAGAACCACCGTCTTACACGCAATGCAGGCTGCCGAGCACCGTGCAGTTGAACTGGGCAATGAACTCGGAGACAAAAAGAATGGGTAACGCCGGCGTCAATGGCCTTAACTTCCTAATCACCACACTATTCGATCTATTCGCCTTTGTGGTTATGTTGCGATTTTTAATGCAGGTAACCCGCGCTGACTACTACAACCCGGTTTCTCAGTTTATTGTAAAAGTCACAGACCCACTGCTACTTCCTTTACGAAAAGTTATTCCCGGCTTTGGCGGCTATGACATCGCCGCGTTGATCCTGTGCTTCCTTATACTGCTGGTCAAACTGATGCTGATCAAAGCGGTCAACTTTGGTGGCGTTTCTGCCGGTGGCTGGGCAGGCACGTTCCTCTACACTTTCGCTGAAGTAATCGACTTAGCGTTCGTGGTGTTTATCTACACCATTATCGCCATGGTCATTCTCAGCTGGGTGTCTCCCGGAGGCCATCCGATATCCGGTTTACTGCGCAGCATTACAGCCCCCATCCTCAACCCGATTCAAAGAATGATGCCCGATGTAGGCGGCTTCGATTTATCACCATTGGCCGCCCTCATTCTGCTTCAGCTGGGCAGAATTGTTTGCTCGTCACTGTTTAGCGGTTAGATATCCGCAGGCTCTGCAATCACGGTACACTGTCATAACGTTTTATAAAAACACAGCAGCATCGCTTGCATGACCCAGACAGACTATCAATCAAACCCTGTAGCGGACACATCACGTTGACCGCTACCGACTCCGTGGGCGTGGTTTCACCTCAAATCGCAAACCTCGACCAGCCTCTGCTTCTGCAGTGTGGCAAAACGCTGCGCCAGCACCAGTTGATCTACGAAACCTACGGAACCCTGAATGCCGACGGCAGTAATGCGTTACTGGTTTGCCATGCTTTATCCGGGGATCATCACGCCGCCGGCATACACAGCAGGGACGACAAAAAACCAGGCTGGTGGGATAGCTGTATCGGGCCCGGTAAAGCAATGGATACCGACAAGTATTTTATTGTCTCCTCTAATAACATCGGCGGCTGTCGAGGCAGCACAGGACCGTTGTCCACCGACCCGGAAACCGGACAGATTTTCGGCCCCGACTTTCCGCTGGTCACCTGCAAAGACTGGGTAAACAGCCAGAAGATGCTAATGGAGCATTTAGGCATCGATCACTGGGCGGCAGTCGTCGGCGGCAGTCTTGGCGCAATGCAGGCTATGCAGTGGGCTATCGACTATCCCGATTTAGTCGACCACATATTACTGATTGCGTCCGCTGCAAAACTCACCGCTCAAAATACCGCCTTTAACGAAGTCGCACGCCAGGCCATCATGACTGACCCCGACTTTTGCGAGGGACGCTACTACGCGCACAATAAAATCCCGGCTCGCGGGCTGATGCTGGCCAGAATGCTAGGCCACATCACCTACCTGTCTGAAGATGCAATGAGTGAAAAATTCGGCCGCGAATTACGCACCGAAAAACTCAAATTTAATTACGAGGTCGAGTTTCAAGTCGAGAGCTACCTGCGCTACCAAGGAGCAGCTTTCGTTAATCGCTTCGATGCCAATACATATTTACTTATGACAAAAGCGCTCGACTACTTCGACCCTGCCTATGACTTCGACAACGATCTGGTTAAAGCTTTCCAACAGATACGGGCGAAAGTCATGGTTATTTCTTTCACCTCAGATTGGCGATTTTCTGTCGAGCGATCTGAGGAAATCGTCAATGCGCTGATGCGAGCCCGATGTGACGTCAGTTCCGCAATAATTGAGTCAAACTCAGGACATGATTCCTTCCTCATGCCGATAGACGACTATGTCACCAGCATCAAATGCTGGCTTAACAATATTACGCTTCGATGAACGCGCCAAGAACCGATTTCCAGATTATCGAGCAATGGATCGCAGACGATAGTCGACTGCTCGATCTGGCATGCGGCGACGGCACACTGCTGGCGACACTTCGACAAACCAAAAACACCGTTGGCTACGGCATGGAGATCTCCCAACCGGATATCAATGCATGCCTGAAAAAGGGCATCAACGTTATTCACCGCGATATCGAACTCGGCCTGGAGGTTTTTGACGACCATAGCTTTGACTATGTACTGACCACCCACTCCATTCAGACACTGAAATACCCAGCCCACATACTTGAGGAGATGGTACGCGTAGGAACACGCGGCATTGTATCTTTTCCCAATATGGGCCATTGGCGCGCACGCGCGCACATCGGCCTTGGCGGCCATATGCCGTTAACAGATTCTCTTCCGCATCACTGGCACGACACGCCGAACTATCATTTATGCACACTGAAAGACTTCGAAACACTGTGCAACACGTTAAATATAGAGATATTGCAGCGTGCAACACTGACTGCAACCCGGGTCAATTCGCTTGCTTCACAGCTACTGCCCAACCTGTTCAGTGAAACTGCACTGTACGAAATCACCGCTGGAAAATAGCTTTTTCCTCGGTTTTTAACGCTAAACGGCCACATGAATATTACCTCGCTTCATT
>CALKXD010000253.1 GCA_938003855.1 uncultured Granulosicoccaceae bacterium
ACAAGCTGATAACACTGATCGTATAGTAAGCATTAGTCGGGACAAATATGGATGATCACTGATCAGAAAACGACGGTGATCGCATTTTTTTACCAAGGCCTGTAGTACTAACGTTGGCTCCGCTGGTGGGGATGACGTAACAGATCTTATCTGCGCCCCTTACCTGTGTGGTTGGAACACTTGAAGATGAAAAAAGTCATTGAAGGAACTACCGAGGTGGTGTCTGTACGGCGCAGTTATCAGAAGGCGTTAGGCGCAGCCAGGCGTGCATTGGTTGCAATTGCACTTGTATTGCCGTGTGCGCAGTTGCAGGCGGCGGATGAAAGTGACGGTGACGGCGATTTGCGCATTACCGTAACATCCGGTGACACGCTCACATCGATTGTCCAGCGTGAATTGGGAGGGCTTAACGACTGGGGTGAAGTTGCACGGTTTAACAAACTCGACCAACCGGATGTACTAGTACCCGGTGCGGTAATTGTGATCCCACATGAGTTGTTGCAAAAGCGCAATTTTGCCACTGTGGTGTTTGCCAAGGGTGCCTCTACAACGCTCCATAACAGCATCAAAAAACCGGTTGTCAAGGGAGATTCCATCTACATCGGCGATCTGATCAGTACCGGCAAAACTGGCTTTGTCAGTCTGAGTTTTAACGGCAGCACACTGGTCAACTTGCAACCGGATAGTAAAGTTAGATTGGAGGCACTTGATTGCGTCAACAGGACTAAATCCTGTTTGGTTAATCTGCGCGCCATCGGTGGGCAACTGAATCTGGATGTGCAGAGTGAGGGATTCCAGCAACCGACGACTTTTATCATCGATACCCCGTATGCCAGTGCGGCTGTACGAGGCACGAAGTTCGACTTCGATACCCTTGACGGAAATATTCTGGGAGTGACGGAGGGCGCAGTCGAAATCCGTATCGACGGTGAAGTGGCGATTGTTCCAGCTGGAAAAGGCACACTTAGTGGTCAGGGTCGCTCGATTAAAGATCAGTTCGATTTACTGCCCGAGCCGATACCGACTAAAAACCAGCGCATCAGTCCACAGGATTTATATACCTGGCAGAAACTCGACGGAGCACAGACCTATCGTGCGTCGATCTCAAGGGCTGATACGCCCACAGATGTTATACGACGTACCAGTGGAGAGAGACGGTACATTGAAACAGCGCCGGAGCCTGGCCGTTATGTGGTCCGCATGCGAGCGATCGATTCACGTGGCCTGAAAGGCTTTGTGGCAGTAAAGGAATTTCGTGTGTTGGAGGTCGATGATCAAGCTGAAGCGCCGGCCCTGGACATTGAGTTATCGGACGAGATCATGCGTATAAAACCACAAGGATTGGGATCGGTTGAAGTGCGCTTCAGTGAGACCCTCGAGCTAATCGGAGAGACGGAGGTTCTTATTAACCATAAAGCGTTTGATATACCTGCAGGGCAAACGTTTGAAGCACGCATTGATCCCTCCAAGCCCCTCTATATACAAGCCAGAAGAGTGTTAGACGCCGGCACTGTGTCCTCATATGGAAGTCTGTATGAGTTTTCGGGTTCTGAGCGCTAGGTTTAGCGCTAGCAAATCTAATGGCAGCAGCAGAGAAAGATGTCCGTCGTGGCGGACGCTTCGGATATGGGACACTGGTAGGCTTCTACTTTTTCTTTGGTGCGTTAACGTTTGTAATGCATAAAGGCGAAGTGACGCTGAAGATGGATCGGTTGATCCATGATGGATGGGTACGCCTTGAGCAATCTGCGCCACCGGAAGACCTGGTGATCGTGGGTATAGACGGGCAAAGCGTGGAGGAAAATGGTCGATGGCCCTGGTCGAGGACTGATCAGGCAAAAATCGTTGATAATCTCAGTGCTGCTGGTGCGGAATTGATTCTCATTGATATTCTGTATTCTGAACCCAGCATTAATGCGCCTGGAAGTGATGCCAAGCTGGCCTATGCAATAGAGCAATCCGGTCGGGTTATCCTGCCAATTCACACTGAGGGCCGCGGGGCTGATATCGCCGCAGGCGAGAAGTTGCCAATTCCCGAAATCGCATCAGCGGCTTTAAACCTTGGTCATATCTTTCTACCTATCGATTCTGACGGCATTGTGCGGCGCGTATTTTTAAAGGCAGGGTTTGATAAGCCTCACTGGTCAATGTTGTCTCTGGTTGCCATGGAAAGTGTTTATCAGGCACCGGCCAGCCTTCCGGGTGTCAGGGCAAGTCATGCCGAGTACAAAGGCCAGTGGGTCGGTGACTACGAAGTATTGATTCCGTTTCATGGCCCTAAGAATACTTTTAAAACCATATCGGCTGTTGATGTGTTGACGGGCAACTTTGATCCGTCTGTGTTCCAGGGAAGTACGGTGTTTTTTGGATTGACTGCAACAGGTCTGGGCGATGCGGTCCCGACACCGATTCTGGGGCTTGATCAGCCGATCCCCGGAGTGGAGGTGCATGCGAATATCTACAGTGCGCTTAAGACCGGAAACCTGATCGGTCGGGTGAATAGTTGGTTATCCTATCTGATGGTCGCGATTTCAATCGCGTTGCTGCTTGGGATCTATTCCCGGCTGAGACCCCGTTGGGGATTACTTGCCACAGTATTACTTGCCTTGCTGCCCGTGTTGCTCAGCTACTGCCTCTACCGCTTTGCCAATACCTGGTTTGCTCCTCTATTGGCGGCTATCCCGATTCTACTGGCGTTTCCGCTTTGGAGTTGGCATCGGCTTGAATTTGCTTCGCGATTTCTACGGACCGAAACAAACAAGCTGGCGATTTATGACGATGACCTCGGGGTCACCGCAAATTTACCGTTAGTCAGTTTGTTCGAAAATGCCACCAGCCATCTAAATTTAAAAAAATGGTTTCTTCTGGTGGACAATACGCTGCAATCAAGTGGGACAACCCTCAGCATAGTGCCTGAGAAAGTCACCAATACCGAGTGGGCGGTGAAAGAAGGTATGCACGTAAAGCGCTACCCTTCAGCAACGCCATTTGTTATTGGCTATGACTTTGAAGAACTAAAAATGAATCAAAGCTTTGCTGAATTCGTTGATAATGCGTCGCGTGTTCAACGTCGAATTGAACTTCCCGATACCGGCGGCACCATCGAAAGCCTGCAGGCTGATGCTGACCGTTTAAGTAAGCAGAACCAACATATGATGCAATTGAAAGTACTTAACGACAATATATTCAATGGTAGCCCTGCTGGTCTTATTGTCTGGAATGCCGTGGGTGAGTTGATGCGATGCAACGAACTTGCGTTCGAGATGTTTGAGGATATTCAGCCGGACACTAAATCGGTGCAGGAGTTTTTTATCAGTCTGGGGAAAGATCCTTATCGTATTGATCGAGAGGCATTTGATTCCTTAATGCAGGAAGGGCGTAACTGGCAAATAAATTTTGTTCGTGGCTCGCGGGAACTGGTTATAGATTTTAATGTTCTGGGTGATGAGTTGACCGATCGATTAATTGTTGCGAGCGCGGTAGATTTAAGTGAAATACGCCGGGCGGAACGCCTTCGTAGTGAGCTTATCGAGTATTTGTCGCATGATTTAAGGTCCCCCATGATCTCATCGCTTTATCTGGTTTCGCAGGAGCGCGAGCAGTCAGATAGCGAGAAGGATTTATCATCGTTGCTGCAGGTTGAGGCGAATATCAATAAAACACTGAATATGATTGACGACTTACTCGGTTTAACACGAGCCGAACACCTGGAAGTAGATCAGCTTCAGCCGGTATTCTTCGAGAACATTGTGGAAAGCACCATGGATCAGTTGCTTCCACAGGCGTTGCAAAAAAATATTGCCCTGAAAACACAGGATATAGATGAAGATGTCTGGCTGACAGCCGATTCCAGCCTGCTTGAAAGGGCCTTCGTCAATGTAGTAGGTAACGCGATTAAATATTCACCGGAAGGCTCGCAAGTTAAAATTGTCACAACGATAGAGGGCGATAACTGGATTGTGACCAAGGTTATCGATCAGGGGATCGGTATTCCTGAATCCAGAATTGGTAAACTGTTTGAGCGATTTCACCGGGATCCTAACGTGCAGAAGCAATTTAAAGGAACCGGACTTGGTCTGGCGCTGGTGGCGACAGTCGTGCGGCAACATGGCGGGGTTGTGTCTGCAACAAGTGTCGAGGGTAAAGGCACAACGGTAGAGATGCGCTTACCCATATTGGAAATCGAGTCGGAAAATACCACCATTAACGCATAGCTTATTGCTTACGGGGGCATATTGCCGCAACGCCCGACGGTTTACGCTGCTGTTGTCGGCGATCCGGCTCCCGGTTTGCTGTGCTGTAGTCGACACACTTGCTGTGATGCAAGTCAGAAATATCCATTGCTTTGTGAACTGATACCAATTATACGACGATATTACTGTGGTAATTTCTAGGTGCACTGGCAACGAGTTGCCGTGTTTTTTCCGGCAGGTTGTCAAGCCCGCCGGGAAAATCAGTTATTAACCCGAAGTTTGGAGAAGTATAGATGTTCCAAAAACTATTCTCAGCAGTAACGTTTGTTTTCTTTTTTTCAGTATCCTCGCTCGTTTTCGCTGCTCAAGCGGTAAATATCAACACCGCTGATGCTTTCACTCTGGCAGAAAATCTCAACGGTATCGGCACGGCTAAGGCGAAAGCGATCATTGACTATCGAGCGCAGAATGGGGACTTTGCCAGTATCGATGAGCTGGTAAATGTGTCCGGAATCGGGCTGAAGCTAGTCAATAGAAATCGCAGTCTTCTGTCGATCAGTGATGATTCTGTCGTCAAGTCGATTGCAACGCCGGCTATCAAAAAACCGGACGTCTCGACATCGGCAGCTGAGCCCCTGATCCCAAAGAGTACGGCGGCACCAGCGTTACCCGCAAACTAGTCACCTGTGAGCAAGGTACTGTGGTGCCGTTTGCACCACAGTACTGCAGATTTCTCTAATCCTGCCCCGGCTCGTTGCGGCCGAACCAATCCGGCCACTCGACCAACCGCATAAAAAATTTCCCCTGCAAGCTGACGACGGTGGCTTATTGGCACTGTTTTTGGTGCACAGTGTTTCGGGCCATTGATCCTGAAAAAGGGGTCGCGTGTACCGGCAACGATGCGGGTTTATAATTGCTAATGTCCGCTGTTGCTGTTTCGCCGCAGTCTGATGGCCCGGCTGACTGGCGGAACCCTTCCTTCTTAGAAGATTCAACTCATTAAGGGTACGGCATGGTATTAAGGATAATACCGGGTTCCTGCGATGCCCGAATACGGGCAGGCGTTCCACCGGAGCTGTATTGTGTGTTGTTAAATCGAAAACAACGCGTGCCAGTGAATTGATTACACTGGAGATAATTGTTCTTGGCGAGCGGCTGTGATTGTGCGGGAATTCTACCGATCCAGATTTGGTTTTTTCGCGCTGGCACTGTTTACCGGGGCATTGGTCGGTGTGAGTACTGTCATACTGATCGAGTGTATCGCCGGGTTGCAGGACATTGTCTTTGCCCGTTACGGTGCTGATAAAGTCTCCTGGCTGGCCGGCAAGTCTGACTGGTCCATTTTCATTGCTCCTATTCTTGGCGGGATCGTCGTCGGTGTGCTGTTGCGCAATATGCCGAACAACCGCTTCCACGGTATTGCCGATGTTATCGAAGCGAGTGCCATGCGTGCTGGTCGCATGGATGTGCGTTCCGGTGGGATCGCAGCACTTGCTGTTTGGGTGTCACTGGGTTCCGGTGCGCCATTGGGAAGGGAGGGGCCGGCTGTCCACATTGGCGCATCCATTACGGCATGGCTTGCCGAACGGTTGGGGCTGGATCGAACACAATCGCTGACGTTGTTAGGGTGTGCTGCCGCCGCTGCGGTCACGGCGTCGTTTAATACGCCCATTGCCGGAGTTCTGTTTGCGCTTGAAGTAATTCTGGGCTACTACGCGCTCAGAGTCTTTGCTCCAGTGGTTGTTGCGGCGATGGGTGCGGTTATTGTCCGGCAGAGTGTTTATGGCAGCGGTCCGGAATTCAGTTTGCCCGACTATGCGATTGGTTCATTCTGGGAGTTGATTGCCTTTGCCATGCTGGGATTGGTTGCGGCGGTGGTTGTTCAACTTTTTATTTACTTTGTTATTGCTTCGCAGTGGTTCTGGCAAAAGTCACGCATGCCGATATGGGCGCGTCCGGGGTTGGCTGGTGTTCTGATCGGCGCCATCGCACTGTATTTACCGCTGAGCCTGGGAGTCGGTTATGAAGGAACCTCGTTGGCGCTGAATCAGCAGTTGCCTATTGCATTGATGGTCGGGTTGCTGGTGGCTAAATTTATTGGTGGCTCGTTCGCTATCGGCAGTGGTTTTGCCGGTGGTGTTTTCAGTCCGAGTTTGTTTATGGGGGCAATGCTCGGTGGTGTATTCTGGTTTGTCGTCGATTCCTATGTACCACTACAAGCCTCGTCTCAAGGGGTCTACTCAGTGGTGGGGATGGCCGCTTTTGCCTCGGCAATGTTAGGTGCACCGATCTCGACGCTTTTGATTGTCTTTGAGTTGACTGTCGACTACGACCTGGTGATTGCGGTAATGCTGGCGTCTGCGCTTGCAAGTACCTTTATGCAAATAATGCCACATGGTTCTTTTTTTCGTTTTCAGTTGCACAAGCGTGGCATTAACCTTCAAACCGGTCGTGACCAAAGTCTGCTTCGTACCCGCAATATCGATGAGCTGATTACGCAGAATTTTATTCAGGTGTCACCGCAAACCAGTGTGGCGGAAGTGGAAGAATCCATGTTCGCAAACAAGCACTACATCGCCATATTGAATGACGGGAAAGGCGAATTCATCGGCAGTTTAGCGACTAACGATGTCGTTGCCTGTGCCGCCAGTGCGGGGCGTGATGTGTATTGCGAGCTTGCTAAAAATGGCGTCGAGCATGCAATACCGCAGAGCACCAGTTTGCTGGCTGCCCTGCATAAACTCAATGAGCTCGATTCAACCTACGCACCGGTTGTTCGAACCGGTGATGAGATGGTTGAGGTTGTCGGGGTGATCTATAAAAGCGATGTGCTGAATGCCATGTACGATATGATGCGGGAGGCACGCTCTGAAGAGAACGGTATCAACTGAATGGTTGCTGTGCGCTGCAACCGTCCGGTCGTTTCATCGGGTTGACGCTCCTCTGTGACTACAAAAACAGCCGGTTGGTCAGGTAATAACTAGGCGGGTACCTGCTCATAGTGTCCGTCGACTGTCAGGAATTCTTTGCCGTCGTTGATATAGAAAGAACCGTGTCCGTTGTCGAGCAGGACCTTGAGCATGCCGTTTATTGCAACACCATCGGCTTTCAGTTTATCGCTAAACGCCTGAGCACCAATTGCATCAATTAACTCAAATGGCCCCATTGCCCAGTTGAAACCCCATTTCATGGCACGATCAACATTGACGATATCGTCTGAAATTTCCGGTACCAGTTCGCTGGCATAGTTTAACGTGGCGCTCATTAAGTCCCAGGAAAATCTGCCTTCGGCATCGTCTGAAAACATCAGGGTTTTAATGTCCTGGTGCACGGCTTGAAGCTCAATGTTTTGCATAGGTCGCCAGTGCTTGTCGGTCAGGTCGTAGACTTCCATCGATTTGCTACCGTCGTCCGCTTTCACCAGTTTATAGAACCCGCCGCCTGTTTTGCGCCCGAGTTGGCCATTGCCCAGCATTTCTGACTCTGTGGCCGGCAGTGCCAGGTAGTTGCGACCGACATCGTTTGCCGGCAGGTTTTTATCGAGGTTTTTTGCAACAAAGTCCATTACATCCAGACCGATCAGGTCGATAAGTCCGTACAGTCCGGTGGGGGGCAAGCCGACCGGCTTTGACATCAGCGCATCGATGGCTTCCATTGAGGTGTCGTCGGCATTGGCAGCCTTGCTCAAGCCTGCCAGCATCCAGAAGCAGCCGATTCGATTGCCAATAAAATTAACGGTGTCTTTTGCGTACACTACGCCCTTGCCGAGTGGCCCGCTCAGGAAGTCGGCCAGGCGGCTGGTTACTTGCGGATCTGTGTCTGCACCCGGGATCAGTTCCACCAGTTTCATGATGTGAACCGGATTGAAGAAATGGGTCACTGCGATGTCCTGCCGTAATCGAGCAGGCATATCTGCGACGATATCTTTCAATGGAATGCCGGAAGTATTGGTAGTTACGATAGATCCGTCCCGGCGAATGGTTTCGATGTTAGCGAACAGGTCGCGCTTGATTTGCAAATCTTCAACCACCGCTTCGCAGATCCAGTCGCTGTCGCTGATAGCATTTAAATCGTCACTGAGTGAGCCGGCGGTTATAAGCTTTGCCTGATCCTCTGTGATTACGGGTCGCTTTCCGCCAGCCAGCCGTTCGATGCTGGCTGCGGCGATATCCGATTTCATATCAAGCAGTACTACCTGGCAACCCGCCGCTGCACATAATGCAGCGATGCCAGCGCCCATGGTGCCTGCTCCAATGACTGACACTTTATTAATGCTTGCTGACATAATTTTTCATCCGATACGTTTAGGTGGTAAATGCCGCGAAGTGTAATTTAAGAATTGCGGAGACGCTAGCCTGCATTGCAGCGGCGGATAAATTCAATCAGTCATCTGGCGGGTGAGGCTCAGGTCAGCGTCGTGCCCGTATTGTGTGGGCGGTATCTGTTGCTTGCCGGCAGAGCGGTTCTGATAAACTTTTAGCTTTTCAGCGCAGGAAATTTCCATGGCTCGGCATATCGGTTTTGATACTTTGATGCTCCACGCAGGCCAACGGCCGGACCCCGCCACCGGTGCGCGAGCGGCTCCGCTGTATCAAAGCACGTCGTTTGTTTTTGACGACAGTGAGCACGCAGCGTCGCTATTTAATGTGGGCCGTGCGGGGCATGTGTATTCAAGGATTTCCAACCCGACTGTGGCGGTACTGGAAGAGCGACTGGCTGCACTTGAAGGGGGCGTCGGGGCGGTGGCCGCTGCGAGCGGCATGGCGGCGATTCATTTAGCCATAACCACATTGGCCGGAACCGGTTCGCATATCGTGGCGTCTCGGGCTTTGTACGGGGGGACGCATAATCTGCTTGCCTACACATTATCCCGCTTTGGCATTGAGACCACCTTTGTCGATCCGCAGAAACCGCAGGAGTGGGCGGATGCTATCCGGGATAACACCAAAATGTGCTTCGGTGAAATTGTCGCAAACCCCGGGTGTGAGGTGCTAAATATTCCTGTCATAGCTGATATTGCTCATCAGCATGGATTGCCTTTGGTGCTCGATTCAACCCTGACTCCGCCGTGTCTGATCAAACCGTTTGAGCACGGCGCAGATATAGTGGTTCATTCATTGACCAAGTTTATTGGCGGCCACGGTGTGGCGATCGGGGGTTGTGTGGTTGATTCAGGTAAATTTAACTGGGCGGAGTCAGGACGGTTTACCCAGTTGTCAGAACCTTACGCGGGCTTTCACGGTATGAACTTCGTTGAGGAGTTCGGGCCGGCGGCGTTTGTGATGCGCGCGCGCAAGGAGGGGCTGAGAGATTTTGGCGCTGCATTGAGCCCGGCAAATGCGTTTTATCTGTTGCAGGGTTGCGAGACGTTGTCGTTGCGTATGCAGCGTCATATTGAAAATACACGCGCAGTGGTGGCGTTTCTTGCCGGGCACGAGGCGGTACAAAGTGTCGCGTATCCTGAATTGCCAGAGCACCCCGATAACGCATTGGCCGCTGAGTTGCTGCCGAACGGCTGCACCGCTGTGTTTAGTTTTGAACTCAAGGGCGGGCGCGAAGCAGGTCGAAAATTTATTGACGGGCTCGACCTCTTTTCTCATCTGGCCAACGTCGGTGATGCGAAGTCTCTGGTGATCCATCCGGCCAGCACGACACACAGTCGAATGGACGCCAGTGCATTGCTGGAAGCCGGAATATCTGAAGGGCTGGTGCGTTTATCGATAGGGCTGGAAGATCAGCAGGATCTTATCGCTGATCTGAAGCGGGCTCTGCGTGCCTCGCAAAAAGGAGCGCAATCATGAAGTTCGAAGTAGATGGCCTATCCGTCTATGGCTACAGCGGTGGAGACTCCCATCGTGAGGGTGCCGCCAACATCGTGTTTTTACACGGCGCGGCTATGGACCATACGGTCTGGACTCTGTTTTCGCGTTACTGGGCAAAGGCCGGCTACAACGTATTGGCACTGGATTTACCGGGCCATGGGCTATCGGAGGGGCAGCCGCTTACAACTATCGAGCAAAACGCTGACTTTGTCGCGACTGTGGTCGATCAATTGTCCATGACGCAAACACTGCATTTAGTGGGTCATAGTATGGGGTCGTTAATTGCGCTGGAGTGTGCGGCAAAACTTCCGGGCGCAGCGTCTCTGGTGATGATGGGGACAGCTTTCCCGATGGCGGTCAGTCAGCCGTTGCTGGACGCCGCCCAGCGTAATGACCACAGCTCTGTCGATATGATCTCGCTATTCGGGCACAGCTTTGGTTCGCAGATTGGTGGTAACCCGGTCGCCGGGATCAGCGTGCAGAATTTTGCTGAGCGATTAATGGAACAGGCGGGCAAGGGGGTGATGTACACCGGGCTCAACGCTTGTCACCTGTATCAGTCTGGAGAGCAGGCCGCGGCGACTGTGCAATGTCCGGTCGGATTGATTCTCGGTGAGCTCGATGCCATGACACCGCCACGCGCGGCGGCCGCGATGTTCGAGCAGTTTCCGCAGGCAACCCGTGAAGTGATTGCTGATTGCGGACACATGATGATGACGGAGAAGCCCGAAGCCACTCATCATGCCTTGTGCCGGATTATTGAAAGGGCTGTTTGCGAGTGACCGAGCAACGTTACAACAAGTTAAATGCCTGTCTCGACAAGCGTCAGCCCGATCTGACGGTACTCACCGACAATGTTCATAAACCCCACAATGTGTCAGCGATCATGCGCACTTGCGATGCCGTAGGTGTTCATGAATTTCATGCGGTTATGAAAAACGACGAGTCCTTCAGAGCCCGCAGCGGCATTGCCATGGGCAGTGATAAGTGGCTTGAGCTGAATTTGCATGACGATACCGGCGATGCGATTTCGGCCTTGCAGCATCGCGGATTTTCCGTGGTTGCTGTGCATAAAAGCGATCGTTCATCAGACTTCCGTGAGATCGACTATCGCAAACCCACCGCTGTACTGTTCGGAGCTGAGCTTTTCGGTGTCAGTGATACCGCTGCCAGGCTTGCGGATCATCATGTGTCGATTCCGATGATGGGGATGGTTGAGTCTTACAATGTCTCGGTGGCGGCGGCAATTGTTTTGCTCGAGGCGCAGCGGCAACGCGAACTGGCGGGCATGTATGATCAGTGCCGACTGGATCCACAGTCACGCCGGACAACGCTGTATCGGTGGTATCGACCCACCGAAGCGGCCTTTTGTCTTGAGCATAACCTGCCGTTTCCGGCGCTGGATGACACCGGAGAGCTGGTTAATCCAGAGGAGTTCGCTGAGCAGAGAAGGTCGTTAGGCGTATAAGATCTGAATCACTATGAAAAATATGTGT
>CALKXD010000254.1 GCA_938003855.1 uncultured Granulosicoccaceae bacterium
CGTACCCGCCCCCATAAGCGCTCACTGTGTACCGATAACGTTACAACTCAAATCAATGACTGCCTATCCGGCTACCACCTTTGGTACCAGAAACCACACAGCGTTTTTGAAAACAAAGCAAATGGAAAGAGAAGAACAGCCATCCTCAGCAGCAACTGCGGCTTGCTGTACCACTCAAGTTTGCGCAGAGAAGTCACGACGGCAGGTGCCTCAATAATCGTAAAAATCATGCCGCGCCTGCGTGCAACCCGTTTCAGCGCCCGCGAAAGCCAGATCTCTTCACTGGCATACACACGCTCACTGAAACCACCGACTTCTTCAAAACTCTCACGCAGGCAATAAACAAAACAGCCTGCCGCAATCGAGAATCGCAACGACAATGCGTTCCAGTGATCAATAGCACGCTGCACGCGTGGCGGTGCCTGACGGTCTCCACAAACAACAACGCCACCACCAACACAACAACCGGACTGCAGGTTGCTGATCGCCACCTGCAGTAGTTCTGCCGACATATGGGTATCGGCATCAAGAAAAATCAGAAAATCACCGGTACTTGCTGCAGCACCACAGTTGCGCGCACGGGATATCTGGTTTTTTGCCTCAAACACAACCCTCGCCCCACAGTCGCGGGCAATCTCAGCCGTGTTATCACTTGAGTTATTATCGACCACGATAACTTCTCCGCGCGGGCTGACCCGCGCCATCGCACTCGACACAGATCTAAGCGTCTCAGCAATCAGGCTTTCTTCGTTGAATGCCGGAATGACAATCGAATAATCGGTGCCGCGACCGGTCACTTAACCGGGACCTCGCTGGTTTCCTTTATTTTACTCATCACAACCGTTGAACTGGTGCGCGAGATAAATTCCCTGCTCATTAGCCTGCCTTCTAAAAAACGGTAATAAGCACGCATATCAGTGGCCAGCACTTTAAGCAGGTAGTCATGGTCGCCGGTAACCGCATAGCACTCCAGAACCTCCGGCGATTCGGCGATTAGCTCGGTAAACGCACGGGTAGTCTGCTCACTGTGGGTATTGAGACTGACGTGCACAAGCACCGTCTCTGACCAACCCAGCATCTCTGCAGAGACAGACAAATGAAAACCATTAATGACCCCGGCCTGCTCCATAACACGCACGCGCCGCCAGACTGAGGACGGCGAGCTGCCGATCTTAGTGGCGATTTCCTGATTACTCAGCCGGCTGTCAGCCTGCATAGCATCGAGAATTCGACTGTCCAACGCAGTCATGTTGAACGTTTCTTTCATATTTAGTCACTAAACCGAATTATTCATTCAATTTTAGCAGTCAGCAGGGAAAATATGGAGCATTTTCCCGTCCTGAGCGGCCTATACTTTGCAGCGCACCAGTGACGCTGCACCACAGCGACTGGCCTACGCTCATCCACAGGCAACATCACTCGCAACATCAGAGGTATCGGTATGAATGCGAAAACACCGCAATTCGACACCTACTCACTCGACGATCGCTACCGCAGAACCCAAGGGCGCATCTACCTCAGCGGAACTCAGGCTATTGTGCGGATCGCTCTCGATCAGGCGCGCCGCGACAAAGCAGCCAACCTCAATACGGCAGGCTTTATCTCCGGCTATCGGGGCTCCCCGCTCGGCGGTATCGACCTGGAACTGTGGCGTCAGAGCAAACTGATTGACAGTGCCGGTGTCGAGTTTCTGCCCGCCGTGAATGAAGACCTTGCCGCCACCGCAATCCTCGGATCACAGCAGGTAGAAAGCCACCCCGACAAAACCGTCGACGGTGTTTTTGCTCTCTGGTACGGCAAAGGACCGGGACTCGACCGGGCCGGTGACGCGCTCAAACATGGCAACGCCTATGGGTCATCACCGCATGGGGGCGTACTGGTGATTGCGGGCGACGACCACGGTTGTGTCTCATCGTCAATGCCACACCAGTCCGATGTCGCCTTCATGACCTGGTTCATGCCGACCCTCAATCCGGCCAACGTAGCGGAATATCTGGAATTCGGCGAATACGGCTACGCACTGTCACGCTATTGCGGTATGTGGGTCGGCTTCAAGGCTATTTCCGAAACGGTCGAGTCATCGGCAAGCATAGAGCTCTCAGCGGACCGGAGGTTCACCCGCCCCGGCACCCCTCTGCCTGCCGACGGACTGCATTATCGCTGGCCCGACCTGCCCGGCCCCCAGATAGAACAGCGCCTGGTCGCGAAAAAAACTGCCGTGCTGGATTTTGCCGCTGCCAATCCCATCGACCGGCTTATCTATAACACCCGGCAGGCCGGCTTTGGCATTGTCACCACTGGCAAAGGGCACCTCGATACCATGGAAGCTCTGCGCCTGCTGGGCATAGACGAGCACACCTGCAGACAGCTGGGTATTGATATCTATAAAGTAGGAATGGTGTGGCCATTGGCCCGCGCCGATGCACTCGCCTTTGTGCGTGGCAAACGTGAGGTACTGGTGGTCGAAGAGAAACGCGGGATTATCGAGAGTCAGTTTAAAGAGTACTTCTACGACTGGCCCGGTGACAAGCCCGAGCTGATGGTGGGCAAGCGTGACGAAAACGGTCAGCCGCTGGTGCCATGGACCGGTGAACTTTCCCCCCGCCTGCTCGTCGGTATCATTGCAAAACGCCTGGCCCGGTTGTTCCCTTCCGAAAATTTTACGCAGCGTGCACATCATTCACAGGGTTCCCACCCAATAGCAATCTCGGTCGACGGCGCTACCCGCACACCTTACTTCTGCTCGGGCTGCCCACACAACACGTCGACCAAAGTCCCCGAGGGCTCACAAGCACTGGCAGGCATTGGCTGCCACTTCATGGCCAGCTGGATGGATCGCGACACAACCTCTTTGATCCAAATGGGAGGCGAAGGAGTTAACTGGGCAGCCTCTTCACGCTTCACCGGCAATGGCCATATTTTTCAAAATCTAGGTGAAGGCACCTGGTATCACTCGGGGTCTATGGCAATCCGCCAGTCGGTCGCGGCTAAAACCAACATCACCTATAAAATTCTCTATAACGATGCCGTCGCCATGACTGGTGGTCAGCCGGTCGACGGTCCGGTGTCAGTGCACGCCATTGCACATTCGGTACGTGCTGAGGGCGTGCAGCGCATTGCACTGGTCTCTGATGATATCACCCTATATAAAACTGCCGATCTACCGGTTGGCACCACCATTCACGATCGATCAGAACTGGACGCGGTACAACGTGAGCTGCGTGACATACGCGGTGTGACGGCAATAATCTACGAGCAAACCTGCGCCACCGAGAAACGCCGCCAGCGCAAACGCGGCACACTGCCAACGCCCAACCGCACAGTGGTGATCAACGAACTGGTTTGCGAAGGCTGTGGTGACTGCTCTGTGGAATCAAACTGCCTGTCAGTGGAACCGGTAGACACCCGCTACGGCACCAAGCGACGCATCAACCAGTCTGCCTGCAACAAAGACTTCTCTTGCTTGAACGGGTTTTGTCCAAGCTTTGTCACTGTCGAAGGCATCATGAAAAAGCCCGCGATCAAAGCGCTGGATCTCGATAAATATCAGTTACCGGAACCACCAGTGCAATCGCTGAACACACCGTTCAATCTGCTGATCACCGGCGTCGGCGGTACCGGCGTTATCACGGTGGCAGCCCTGATCACAATGGCAGCACACCTGGAAGGTAAAGGCGCAAGCGTGCTCGACTTCACCGGGTTTGCGCAGAAATTCGGCCCGGTACTAAGCTATGTTCGCATCTGCGACATGCCGCAGGCACTCAATCAGGTACGCATCGACGAGCACAGTGCAGACGCTTTGATCGCCGGTGACATCGTGGTGTCTTCATCGCCCCGGGCATCAACCCTGTACCGGGTTGGAATGAAGGCAGTCGTCAACACCGCCGCGATGCCAACCGGTGATATCATCCGGCAACGAGACGCCAGCCTGGACATCGACCTACGCATAGAGAAAATCACTGCCGCTATTGGCAACGCTGACCTGCCACAAGTCGATGCCAATCAACTGTCGGTGCAACTGTTTGGCGACGCCGTTTATGCCAGTGTCATTTTACTGGGACTGGCCTGGCAAAACGGTCTGGTACCAGTATCACTCGGTGCTCTGCAGCGTGCAGTCGAACTAAACGCAGTGGCCGTCGACAATAACCTCAAAGCGCTCACCGCCGGCAGAGTCTACGCCCGGCACCCAAACGCCTTTGCACCACCTGAACCAATACAACACCATCCCGAACCCGCCAGTGCACTGATCGAACAACGCGCCGGGTTTCTTGAGCAATACCAGAGCCGGCGCTACGCCAACCGCTACCGCAACGCACTGAAAAAATTCAGCAACACATTACCCGCAAATCTGGCCGAAGAATTTACACTCGCCGCAGCCAAATCACTGTTTAAACTGATGGCCTATAAAGACGAGTACGAAGTAGCACGTCTACACAGCAGCGGATCTTTTCACAATAGTCTGCAAGCGCAGTTCGAAACCGGCTACACCTTAACCTACCACATGGCACCGCCCTTTCTGGCGAGGAAAAAAGACTGGCGCGGCAGACCGGTCAAGCGCGAGTTCGGCCAGGGACTTGGTCACGCACTCAACGCTCTGAGCAAACTAAAAAAACTGCGCGGTACACCACTGGATCTATTCGGCTACACCGCCGAGAGACGCATGGAGCGTGAACTGATCCGCTGGTTTATGTCCGTGCTTAAGCGCTGTGCTGCACAGGCAGATCAATCCAACCGTGACCACTGGCTGGAGATCGTCAGCGCGCCGTTGAACATACGGGGTTATGGCGCAGTGAAGGATGCATCCGTCACTGAGACAAAACACTTGGTGCAAACGCGACTGGAAAAACTCACAGCGACATGAGCGACACTTGCCACCCGGCCCGCTTACAGCAGAACCTTACGACTTGCGACCATAAAAGCACACCGGCCTTAGCGCGCCTGCCCCGGCCGCTGCCGTGTTAGCACGCCTGACCGCAATCATATGAGCCAGGATTTTCTCACCGACAAGCGCAAGGAGCTTTGGATACCTGCGCCCTTCAAATATCGCTAATTCACGTCTGGCATTAGCCACGCAGGCCGCGCGTCTATCCTGATGCCGGATACCGCTGAAACCAGCCCGCTGCAAATCGTTGGTAACGTTAGTGATTGTTTGCCAGCGTATGTCCTTTGGTACCACTTCCAGATACTGATGGTACTCTGGAATCTCATCTGCGTTGTCGGAGATAAGCCAGTCACTGAACACCAGTTCCCCCGATAATTCAGCAGTAAGTGTATGCTTCTATACAGCGCCTGCTTATCAGCTATATGCAGAAAAGACTCTTTACCGAAAGCAAGATCAAACATTTCCGCCTCAAACGGCCAGACACCCGGACTAACGGTGACTATGTCTATCGCATCAGCACATCCGGCGGCGAACACATTTTGCATCTGACGACGAGCAATATGGGGTTCCACATCGACACCGGTAACGCGTGATGCCTGCAGATCTTTGACAATAGAGATAGCAGGCCCGGCGATACCGCAACCGATATCGAGGACAGACTTGCCGGTGACAGTGACCGGCGGCAGTATCTCATGTACTTCATCCGGCCCACCCGGTGACAGATAGCCGTTACCCCAGACAAGCTCCGGCACGCTGATGAAACTATCCGCATAAGCCGGTGTTGCGCTCACAGCCTGATCCGGCACCCGCACAAGGCGACCGCTGAATCGGGTACAGATATTTTTTCACGGTGAGATAATCGCATTGCTGCTCGCTTTTTAAAACTTAGACACAGCTTGTATTCAATAGAGCAGACGTTCCACCGGGTAAAGCGCCAGCCCACCTAACACGCGGGCCATTACTACTATCGCCAATAACCATCGAGCCCCGGCAATCTATCAGTGTATTACAGATCAGCTTCTATAGAGTCAATCTGGAGAAACTCCTCGACCTGCGGCAACCATACATTATTTACAAATTCGACATGAGCGGGATGCTCGTTATAATTTCGGTAGGTTTCTTCAGGCTCGAAAAACATCGACAATCCATACGTCAAGTTGTGCTATTTTCCTATCCGCCGCAGCTGCGTCAGATCGATAACCCCGGGCAATGTGCCAAGCGCGCGGGCCCCGGTCAGGAAAGCGGCTTCCTCTGCGCTTCGACAAGCTAACTTCAGTTTGAACTACACAAACCTCATCAGCAACACGCCGCAAAACTACCGCAGCAGTTAACACCCGGAAGTCAGTCGTTGATCGTTGCAGCAACGGCGGCCTTATCGGGGCCACTGTGGTTCATGATATAGCTATAAACGCCATATACCACCTGAGCCATACGCTGATAGTCAAGCCGGTCCGCGGTATCTTCTGCCGTGTGGTAGGCGCGGTTGCGATAAAAGGCCGTATCCGTCACCATCACGGCAGGATAATCGTGCGCCCAGAAATTTCTATGATCAGAAAAATCCACACCCGGCAACCAGGCAGGCGCATTGATCGAATAGACCGGCACCTCTGTTGCCCGACTCATCCACCGCTTAAGGTGCGCCGCCTGCCTGGAGAACACCTGATCCACCACGGCGATAAAATCACCACGCGAGGGATAGATCAGATGCAACAGTAACGATGGATAGCTCTGACTACGGGGCTGTTCCGTAAAGTATCCGATCATCTCGTAGTTGATCATCAAACTGACCTCGTCACCGGCATCGACCAGTGACTGTGCAAACACCGCACTGCCCATTTTACGGCCACCAAAATAAGGCATTTCTTCAAGTGTAAATGCAACCAGCACCACACGGCGGTCGGGATCACTGGACGCCAGCAGGCGACCGGTTTCCAGCAACCCGGCGATGCCGCTGGCATTGTCATCAGCGCCCGGTGTAGAACCCACCGCATCATAGTGGGCACCAACCACAAGCAGTGGCCCATCGGCAGGACCAAACTCCGCTATGACATTTTTATAGGTGTGGCCGGCAACGTGATACACCTGTTCGCTAACGGTGGCACCATAGCTTTCAAGCCGGCTGGCAATATAGGCAGCCACCCGACTCAGCATCTGCGGGTGCGCATGGCTTCTGGGGATCATCTGCTCCGATAATACGCGCACATGTTTTTCCAGCATGGCCGGGTCGACAATATTCGGCCCTCTCTGTGATTGCGCCCCCGCAAAGTAGACCGCGGGGCGCGCAACCAGCAGCCAGAGACACAACAGCAATGCTGCCAGCACCAGCGCCGATATCAACACCACGGACAACACTCTGCTCACCTTGCGGTTACCACCGCCCTTGCCAAATCACGTAATCCGCTCAGCGGCCGCTGCGGCGAGCTCCTGCAACGCAGACAACGCCTCCGCTGCCTTGTCTTTTTGCACAAAGATATGATCATGATAAAAAGCCGCCACCACATTTGCACTGATATTCCGTGACGTCAGCTTGGCAGACACCGCTGCTGTTAACCCCACTGCCTCCAGACTTGAATGTACGGTCAGAGTTATCTGCCGGAATAGACCATCGAACTCAAGTCCGGCCACGCGCGCGCGGTCTGCATCAACGATTAACGTCAAGCCTTCTGATTCTGCAAACACGCCCAGCGGATTAAGATGAATATAATCACCAAGGCCACCATTCACCGTACAGAACACATACTCACCCCGCTGTAGCTGCGGCGACATTGACTGCAGCAGCGCGTCTATCTCAACGATACCCGACATGAATTTTGCCTGTGTAGTTACCAAAAAAAGACCCTTCTGCGCACCGGTAACACGGGTATTTCAGGCAGCTAACCCAATCCCCCGGTGCACAGAGTTTTTCAGGTCATCGCTACCGACGACGGGATTATTACACAACAGCGAGCGGTGGCGGCTACGCCGACCAACCGGGATAGCCTCGACGTGACAAAACGGGTAAAAGAACGCCGCCTGATTTTCTGCGCGAGCCAGCCCCCCGGGGAAGGCTCACCGCAAAGAAACCGGAGAACTGTCACACAGTTAAAATTCTGCCATCGACAAGTTCACAGCGGCAGGCGACTGGCACCATCCACGAGTAACGCAATCTTTTGTTTTTCTTAATTATTTTCCGGCCAATGCCAAGCCTGACCAGACTGTTGCTGATTGCCGGATTCCCAACCCGCCTCAACTAAGCGACACGATGTCCGATTACTACCCAATAACAAATTAATGCCAGACGGAAATCAAACGTTGCACGAATCAGAAGAAAATGAGTATCAAATCGATCTTGAAGACTCAACATTTGAAATTGACAGCCCGTCGGTCGATCATGATTTAAACACGATGGAGCCCACTCCGGCCCGGCAACCGGTACGCGGCCAGAACCCCAAGCTGGTTGAGGATGAGCTCACCTATTATCGAAAGAAGGCTATCCATCAGGATATCCTGATCTTCGAAATGCGCGCGCTGCTGCAATCCGGTAAGGGCTTCGGCAACATCATGAATCTGCAACAACTGCTGAATAACTTCATGGCTGTTGTTCGCGAAAAGTACGGCGCCATCAACAGCACGGTTTTACTTCGCGATGATCTGGAACCGGGACAAAACTACTATCGTGTGAAATCGTTCTCCGGCCTGGAGCCCGAGTTCCTGCTCAGTGATCATTCGTCTGAGTCATTGCACTTATTCAAGTTTCCGCAAGACAACGGACTGCTTTGGCAGATCATCCGTCAGGGTAATGTATTCAGTGTGCGCGACTTACAGCGCGATCCCAGATTCGACACCGCATGGCGGCAATGGCACTTAGAGATACTGCACTCCGATCTGTGGTGCCCGTTGATCAAAAACGGGGAAGTGCTTGGGATACTCACACTCGGCGAAAAATACGATGGCAGCCAGATCAGCGAAGAAGATTTTCCATTCCTGCAGGAACTCGCTTCTATCGCAACGACGAATATAGATTCCACACTGAAGTACGAAAAAAATCATCGCATATTGCGTAATATCCAGACACTGTATGATGTCAATCAGCAACTGGCCAACGTCAATGACTTCAAGCGCCTTTGCATCGAGACACTGTCGACTGCAGTAGAGGCTGTCAGCGCTCAAAAAGGCAATCTGATGCTGCTGAACAAAGCGACTGGCAAACTCGAGATCAAAGTGGTCTGGGGTAACATACCCAGATACGTCCGCGACGACATCAACAACGGCATAACAGCCACCAAAACATTTAATATCGGCGAGGGTATCGCCGGGCAATGCGCCGCCGAACGCAAGCCGATACGTAAAAACGATCGAAAATACATCGAGCAGATCGGTAAAAATGTCGTCTACTGCATCTGCTGTGTACCGCTGATGCGCGGGGACGAAGTCGAAGGCGTCATCGCCCTGACCAACAAGGTTCGCACAAATAAAGACGGTATCCGGGTGCTTGACAAAATCGGACGTTTTTCTGAAGAAGATCTCAGCCTGTGCCAGGGACTTGCCGACCAGGCAGCGGTTAATCTGCACAAAAGCCGGCTCTACAATAAGTCCATCACCGATCAGATGACCGGTCTCTATAACACCAGACACTTTGAAGACACGCTACAAGTACAACTGGACGAGGCAAATCTCAGTGATAAGCCGCTTTGCCTGGCCGTGTCTGATATTGATCATTTTAAAAAATTCAACGATACCCATGGCCACAAGGCAGGCGACGCGGTACTTAAGACCGTCGCCCGTGTCATGGCAAGCTGTATCCGTCCAGGCACAGGCGATCTCGTCTTTCGCTACGGCGGTGAAGAATTTTGCATGTTAATGCCCAACACCGCCCCGGAAGAAGCGGCAGTGCTGATGGAGACCTACCGAAAGCGCATTGAATCACACATTGTGAACTATGAAGGCCAGGACATGTCTGTCACGGTTTCCATCGGTATTTCATGCGCACCGAAAGATTCAACCAACGAAAAGAAATTGTTCGAGCTCGCTGACGAATGCCTCTATGTTGCCAAGGAAAACGGACGCAATCAGGTAAACACCTATTTCCAGGGACTGAAACTGCGGTTTGGGGAGAAAGTTGATGTCACGTTGCTAAAGCAGGTAATGAAGGAACAAGACAATGACCAGCCAGAGCAGATTACCTCGATCAAGCTGCTACCACCTGAAGAACCACAGCAAGCCGCCTAGGCCAAACTGCGACGTCGATTATTGCCCTGCGACGATGCGACGAGCGTGTATCGACAGCGCAATAATCTAAACCGTCATGGCGTGCAGACAGGTATCGTAAAGTCAGATGAACTGCCGGGTCTATTGATCGCGCAGAATACCCGCTGTCGCATATTCGGCAGAAAGCGTCGGCATCGGAACCACGATGCCATCACTCGTGCGCACACTCGTTGTTAAGTGCACGGTAATATATGAGCGACCGGACGGGCAACACTAGAGCAACCGCCAGCCTTTCACTGCGTTGGTCATGTCATAGGTTCAGAAATTGCCCCTAACTGGCAGTTAATCTACCTCCTTTGCCAACGACCACGCTGATACCTGCAAGGTAATCAACCGCGTTAAACCAACGATGCACACTGGCTGATCGTCACGCGCGCTGTTACCAGCGACCGTTCAGTCCGACGGGCACTTTCGCGAATGCGTATCCGGCAGGCAGACCTGGCCGCATTTCACCGCGCCCCTCTTTGCTGGCCACTCTGCAACATAATCCAAAATTGAAGTCCTTAAACAGACGCGTATAATCAATTACTACAAAAGGATTAACGGACCCTGACACTCTGCGGCATATAAAAGAGTGCAGTCAGTAACGATGGAGGTTAAGAAATAAGTGATTGTTTGTGTCCGTGTGAGGCTTCACGATTATTTCCCTGCCTGTTGTCTCCATCACCGATGAAAAAAGTCGCAATTCATCAAGTGAACTTTTTCCCGTGGCTGCCTTTTTTTCACAAGCTGGCCTCGGTGGATCACTTTGTACTGCTGGACGATGTACAGTACGAGCGCACCGGCGCTGGCAGCTGGCAGAATCGCGTCAGACTCGCCTTTCAGGGCAACCCTTACTGGCTGACCTGCCCGCTCGACAGAAGCGTTCCTAAAACCGCAAGCATTATGGAGATGCGCATCCAGGATGACCCCCGCTGGAAAAAGAAAGCCATCAACACCTTGCAACTGCAGTACAAGAAAGCTCCACACTTTGAAACCGTGTTTCCATTGGTACAAGAACTAATTCTCAACGACACCGACAACCTCGCGCAGTACAACGAGCACACCATTCGAAGCATCTGCAACTTGATGGGCCTGACCACTACCATCAGCCGATCGAGTGAGTTAAACGTCCAGACCACTGGCACACAACGCTTGATCGACCTCGTGAAAGCCGCCGACGGTGGTGTTTACTACGCGGGCAGAAACGCAGCACGAACCTATCAGGAAAACGAAGCATTCGAACAACAAGACGTTGTGCTAACACTCGAGAACTTCACCGAAACCCCTTATCCGCAGCTGAAAACCACCGAATTTGTTGCCGGGCTATCGATCGTTGACGCACTGATGAATGTCGGCAGTGAAGAGACACGCAAACTTATTCAGTAGCATCGACGCTGCCGCCTGCCACAGTGATCTGCACATCACCAGGCAGTATCGAGCACCGCAATCACCTCGATCTCAATCAGCATGTTTTCATACACCAGTGACGGCACCGGAATCCCGCTGGTGGCGGGACCGGGCGTACGGTAGCAGCCTGACCTAACCAGCAGATTCCGGTGCAGCGCATCAGCGCTGGCCTTCCCCTGATAAAAAGCCGTGACCTTTACAACATCGTCCAGTGTGGCACCGAGTTCAGCCAGCACTTTTTTGATGTTAGCCATCGCCGTTCGCGTCTGCGCTACCATATCGTCAGGGTCAAGCACATTCGCCTGACTGTCCAGTGAGACCTGCCCGCCGAGGTGTATCAATCGACCACACAAATTGCCGTGCTTGTACGGCAGAGTAGTCGTCCAGTTCCAGTGCCCCTCGGGCCAACTGTACTTTTTGTCCAGACGCCCGCCGTGCACGCCATCAACTGCTCGCATCGCGGTTACCGCGATTTTAGTCATCAGGTCGACTTGGGCAAACGCAGGAACAGAAATACCAGTCGCCGCCGGACCGGGATCATTGAAGTATCCCTGTCGAATCAGCGCGGGCTGTTGCCAGTTTTCAGCGGTGCCGTCACCAACATATAGCACGTTGAGCTTTAGCACATCATCGCAGTCAGCACCTGCAGCCTGCAATGCCACACACAACTGCTCCATCATGAGCCTGGTCTGCGTGATGAGGTCACCGGGGTAGTTAACACTGCCGTCCGCGGCTAGCGCCGACATATCACCGGTAAACACCACATCACCGCAGCGCACAACATGCGGAAAACCCGCCGGAACAGGCGCAAGACCGTCGACAATAAAAGATTGTCTTGCCAGCTTACCACCACCGACCGCCTGCATAGCAACGCCTTCGAGTTCGATCAGCATACCGGGATAACACAATTGCGGCAGCGCGATTGTATTCACCACCGGTCTGACATCATCACCCGTGACACGGGCTATCTGCTCGAGTATGACTCTTTCTGTTTCTGCATCGCCGACAAAATACACCACCAGCCGCACCAGATCGGCAGGCCCTGAATCAAGGTCATGCAGTACGTCGAGCAGATACCGCACAACACTTGCTACCTGAGCACGAAGGTCCCCCGGATGTTGCACCCGACCATGACTATCGAGGTCTGCCTGACCACCCGTGAAAATATATTCACCGGCCCTGACGCCATGCTGGTGGCTTAGCTCAACCGGCCAGTTCCAATGTTCTGTCGGCCAACTGTATTGTCGATTCATTGTGATGCCACTGATTCGCCATTTTGAAGCGTACGTGATGGGCGCCGGCACTTATCGAAAAAACACCCGGTATACCTGTCTGAAGCCTGATACCAGAGTCACTATCACAGGCCCGCTGATAGCCTATCACCTCAAAGGCTTAGCACGCTATATTCAAATAGATCCCTGGCCGCAAGCCCTGCCACGGCAAGCCACAAGGAACACCACAAAGGGTCACTGACTCACACGCGATTCGCACCGGGGTTTTCAGTCACCACTGATACCCGGCCGGTCGCTGTGCTATTGACTAAATTACGCGCAAACCGGATAGTCTGCTGCACGCATCAGTTGGCGTATCAGGGAAACCCCTGATCGATGCACCAGAGACCGGCAACCAGAGGATCTCCCTTTGAAAATTGGCACGAAACACTATCGCTCACTGTGGTGGGACAACAGCGCGCAGGTGTTGGAAATCATTGATCAACGCTGCCTGCCTCATGAGTTTAACGTTCAACGCGTCGAGTCCATGCAGGATTTTGTCGATGCCATTGCACAGATGCGCGTGCGCGGCGCACCGTTAATCGGTGCTACCGCCGCCTATGGGATGGCTTGCGCGATGGCACAGGACCCGTCAGACAGCAACCTGCAAAGCGCGTGGCACACTCTTTACGCGACCCGGCCCACTGCGGTCAATCTACGCTGGGCACTGGACCGTTGCACGGCATTACTCAGCGATACCGACACTGATAAACGTGCACAGGCCGCGCTGGATCTGGCACACCATATGGCCGACGAAGATGTCGAAATTAATCGATCTATAGGCGAGCATGGCTTAAGCCTCATTCGCGACATTGCCGAGCGAAAGCCCGCAGGCGAGCCAGTTCAGATACTCACCCATTGCAATGCCGGCTGGCTGGCAACCGTTGACTGGGGCACAGCAACCAGCCCGATGTACCATGCCTTCGATGCCAATATCCCGCTGCATGTCTGGGTCGACGAAACACGGCCTAGAAATCAAGGCGCGCTGACGGCCTGGGAACTGGGCCATCACGGTGTTCCGCACACCTACATCACAGATAATGCCGGTGGCCACCTGATGCAGCATGGACAAGTTGATCTGGTCATCACAGGAACTGACCGGACCACCCGCCGCGGAGATGTCTGCAACAAGATCGGCACTTACCTGAAAGCTCTGGCGGCACACGACAATGGCATCCCCTTTTATGTGGCACTACCCTCACCCACAATAGACTGGTCGATAGAAGACGGCGTCGCGGGCATACCCATCGAAGAGCGCAACGAACGCGAAACCACCCATATTCAAGGCACCGATGCCAACAACACCATTAGCTCGGTACAGGTAACCCCTCAGGGCACTCGCGGTGGCAACCCGGCATTTGATGTCACCCCCAATAGACTGGTTACCGGGTTGATCACAGAACGAGGCGTTTGCGCAGCAACAACTGAGGGACTGGCCGGGTTATTTCCAGACCTGGCCTATGCCGGGTAACCCCGCAAGCTGTTATCGGGCTGCTTTGCCGGCAGTCAATACCTGATGTATTGTGCTGTCACTCTGGACGCCCCGCATTAACACACTACGGTGCAATGCAACCCCCGGTTGCTTGATGCCCGATCGCCTAGATCATCAGACTCCGGCCACGCCGTAGTCAGTGGCCTGCAGGCATTAAATACCGAACCCTAAATGAGCATCGCCGTGACGTTAATGCTAACCGCTCTACTGATAGATTTTGCAATCGGCTGGCCAGCCATGGTTTACCAAAGGATAAAACACCCGGTGGTCTGGATTGGTTGTTTTATAAGTTATCTGGATAACGTTTTTAATCGTGCCGACAGATCCAGATACACGCAGTACGCCACAGGCGCACTCACCACTGCTCTGGTAGTAGGCTTAACTACCATCACAGCAGCAACGATTTCACACCTACTGGGAACCAGCATCCAGGGACTGTTAGCGCAAGCACTGGTGGCATCGAGTCTGCTGGCATCACGCAGCCTCTATCAGCACGTCGATGCGGTGCTCAAACCGCTGCGGGCAGGCAACCTGACACAGGCGCGCGAGTCACTCAGCTGTATTGTCGGGCGCGATACAAGCGCAATGCATGACTCGCAGGTAGCAGCCGCCGCCATAGAAAGTCTGGCTGAGAATTCCTCCGACGGAATCTACGCACCGCTCTGCTGGGGTTTGCTGTTCGGACTACCGGGCATCGCCGGTTACAAGGCCATCAACACACTCGATTCAATGATCGGACATCGCACAGAAAAGTACTTATATTTTGGTGCATTCGCAGCAAAGCTGGATGACGCCGTGAATTTTTTCCCGGCGCGTTTAAGCGCACTGCTGATCTCGGTTGCCGGCGGCGTGGTCACCTTGATGCCGGCGACTGCCGCTGACGCAAGCCGACATAGATCCCCCAACGCCGGCTGGCCCGAAGCGGCAATGGCACGTGCTCTTGATGTGCGCCTATCAGGCCCCCGCACCTACCAGAACACTCTGACACAAGAGCCTTGGCTCAATGAAGCGGCAAAAGATGCACAGGCAGCAGATATAGAAAAAGCACTGAAGGTATACTGGAAGTCGCTGACACTAATGGTGGCAACACTGGTTCTGACAACGCTACTCGTCTAACCTGCCGGCAGCCAAAGACGACTGCGATACACGCCGGGCGTAACGGGAGATAAAGCAGTCAAACATAGCCTGGGCGATAACAAGATCAACATCGCTGCAAGGGCTGCGTCGACAACAACAAAGCCGCCAGAGCCGGAAAACATCTGGCGTAATACTTACAACAGGTACCGGGCGCCACCGTATTGTTACTCAACGCTTTAGCCGTTGCGATTCTACTTTCTATAAGTGAGGCGTCCAGCGACGGCCTCCGCTACGCTAAAAGGCCGTCCATTCCGGTACTAAACAACACTTCACGCCAACTAGCCAGCGCCTATCCGGAAACAGGGTGTCGCGAGGATCATTCAGGTGCGTGAGATTTTACCTGCCACAGGTAGGCGCTTAGTTGTTCTTAAGTAACTACCTGTGGTCGGCAAAAGATTGCGTGCCTGAGTGGTACGCAGTAGCGCTTGTTTCTGGATGGGCACTAGCTAAGCCCTAATTGAAACTCAGCTTTTTCTCATCGGCTTCAGGAGTGAGCTCAAACACCTGCCGCTGGTTTTCACTTTTACGATTCGCCGTAATTTTGAGCGCCCGACTGTCGGATTGACTTCCATACAACCCAACGTGAAAACTCAATTCATTTTCTGAGCCGGCCAGTGAAAAACGCCCCATAACGATCACCTGCTTAGCTGGTGCTTTGGGATCGTTATGGGGAGTCACAGGTGACACCATGATTCCATGCAAAGGCAAATGGCCTTTTTCGGTGCTCAGAGTCACCTGCTCTTTCACTGCACTAATCAGACGGGTTCGATGTCGGGAAAACTCAGTCAGTGACAACTCGCTGTCATTATTCTCATCGGCGCCTGCAAACGCAGATGCCGGCAACGACAACACCATGTAGACGCTGTCGTCGAGAAAATTCAGCGTGCCATTCTGAGCCACCATAAGATGCGCATGTGCTGTTGCGATCACACCGGCACTAAGCAGCAGTGCAGTCGCTGCATTGATCACTACCCTGGCAATTGAAATCATGGCTTCCGTCTGTGTTATGGTTGAGGCGCGCCATTCGGGGGACCACCGTCTGGAGGACCACCGTCTGGAGGACCGCCATTACCAGCCACAGCACCTGTGACACATCGCTGAAAATAAGGGTAGGAATCCGTCGCATAATAATGATAGATACCACCCGGAAATTCAGGGGTTACACCAACCCGGCCGTTGCACGCATCAAGATCACCGGATCCATCTACGTACTCCCAATCCTGTGCAAAGGTGCCCAGCGCATAGGTATCAGACGACGGCCTGGAATCCGGTACCGGACTAACAAGCTGATAGCTGCCAGTCATACTAACCACCGCTGAACTCGCATCGTCGGCAACACTGTAGCCGTAACGCGCATAGATCGGAAATCCATCAGCAGCCCAGCCAATCAGTGTCATCGTCGAGCTATTGCCACCCCGCTTGGTGATAAACCCCTCCGGCATACCGTGGTAGTGATAAGCACCACCCGGTTGCACATGAGCATTGTTAAAATCGTCGCCAAAATCAAAATGCTCCTGCCCCAGTGCTTCAATATTCCAGCTACCGGAATTATCGACCAGACTACAGGCCTCCCCGCCGTCACCACATGAACCCGCGGTGGCAGCGTCAATTTTCACACCGTTCAACACATACCCCTGCGGACCCGCAGGACCACCCAGTGCGGTAATTGTCGACGTACTGGTCGGTGACAATGAGAATGTTGCTGATACATCAACTTCTGCAATGGTATTGGGATTACCGGCATTAGGGAATTCGCCAACCGCATGATCAGGAATACCGTTGGCCGTAAGAGTTCGCTCAGTCTCAGAGCAAGTCCATTCGGAGGTGCTGGTCGCCAGTACAGAGGCCGAGTCGTTAAACGTGCTGTCAATATAGTCGCACTCTACGCCTGCTGTGGACGTGGGCGCTCCGGTATCAGGTGTCTCGTCGTCGGTACCATCTGTGGTGTCTGTGGTGTCTGTGGTGTCTGATACAGTCGTACTATCGCTGCCACAGGCGGACAGAGACAACGCCAACAACACACTGCAAAGTGCAGCTGTTGGCCTGTAAAGTTCTTCTGGTTTCATAATTAATCTACTGTGGGTTAAAAATCACGTGACACCCACCGGAAAGTCTTCCCGGCAGTGGCAACAAGCTTGAAAAAGTCTATGAAAAGATCTGAGCCAATCAGAGTTGAAAACCAGTCTTCGCAAGGCTAATCACTGGATAAGGCTATAAATTCAGCCTTGTTGGCCATTGGTGCTGTGCACCTGGAATATCTATTCAACCACGAATTGGACCAGAATTGTCTAACTCGGTTTGAGAGCGGATAACCTGACAGCCGCACCAACCGGGTCCGAGGGGCAACAATCGACACCCTGACACACGCATCAACAAAGACCCCTTGGCAATTAACAAAGACCCCTTGGCAATTAACAAAGCCTGGACAGCGGAGTGCGCATAGCCGACACTGATTTCTCCATAGACCTTTCAGGTTAGCAGAGGATTGTGTATTTATTATGGAATTACCGGAGGACTGGAAAATTCAAGCACGTATGATTATCGGGCCCCTGCGACTGAAATACGGCGCAGACCGAAGGACGCTGACAGGTCTGACATCACCCTACCGCCCTCCGGCAGACCATAACAACGCATAAGGGCTGCGAGACTCTGCTTATTCCAAACGGTGATCTGTCATCTAAATATCCACAGTTCAGCAATAGGTTTGGCCAAACTTCGATGTTCCGCAACAGCTCAGCCACCGTGCGGGCTTTTTAAGTAGCGGCTTTTGCAATCGTCGTTACGTCGCCAGTCGACCCACCACTAAAAGGCTGAAGTCAACTATTGCAGATAACGACCCGACACCTTGAGGCCGAACAACACCGCACTACCGCTCAAAGGATACAGATCTATCCGGGCAGCCTGCCTCACTCAGGTGTGAGTTGAAAACTATAGCGGTCTGTTTACAGGTTCAGTACAACCACGTTTCTACAGCGATTACTAAGCCTGACCTTGCGGATAGCCTGCCCCGGCAGGCGATTCCCGCTGCAAGAAAAACAAACACAGAACACACCCACCCGACACACTGCGCCAGCGCAAAATAATTTCAATTGAAAGCGGCTTATCCCATGACGGAATGCAAATTGACACTCTCTCCACCGACCATCACCTGACCCTTTCCGAGCTCTAGACTGTCTGGCTTCAATTCATAATTCCACACAGATCATATGATGATAACGCTACATCCCCCGGCCATCCTGCAGTCACATAATGCTGCTATGTCATCATCATCTATAACGGTGTACACGAAACGACATCACAAATTCATCTTATTAAACACAGAGTCGATATTACCAACAACAACTGCAGGTGCGAGCCTGTAACGTTGCCATCCGACACAACAAGCAGGCGAGGACTGCAGACAAACTGAAACGCGGACATCGACCATAAGATGTCTTATCATCACCGGAAGCAAAATGCCATTAAACACTCAACACCCCACCGCCATCAGCATTGATTTTCGGCCCCTGATCTACGCGACGTTACTTTCACTGGTGTTACCTGTCACGGCACAGGCACACGAACTCTGGGAACTGACTGCTGATCAGGTACTCAACTGGAACAACAAGGCGAAGACGGAAACCTATTCCGGCCTTAGCTTTGCCACAGCCGTGGTGCTTGTCTGTGCTTTGCTGATCAACCTTGCATTGGTCCATCTCAATGCCAACGGGGCCGGAGAACGATTCCCGAAACTACGTGCACGGCTCCGATCAATGCGTCCGCTGACATCAGTCGTGTTGCGCTTCTGCCTCGCATGGGCGCTGCTGTCCAGTGCGCTTGCATTCGACCCTCTATTCGGTGACGGGTTATTCTCTGAACCATCGCTGCTCGCACCAGACATTGTCATTAGCGACTTGCCCGAACACTGGCAGTGGTTGCTTTGGCTGGAAGTGGTCCTCGGTGTTGCGCTGGCGGCAGGTATATACACCCGGCTGGCAGCCTCCGCCTGCTTGCTGCTGGTGGGCTGTACCATCTACTCGGCAGGCCTGCTGTCGCTTGTCTATACCCCTTCGTTCATTGGTGTTTCGATTTACCTGCTCGTGGCTGGCGGGGGCATTTGGTTTGTCCCGTTACCGGCACCCGGTGGCAGCACACGTCTATCTGAAACGCTGATCCGCACTGTCAGTATAAGCCGTGCTCAATTTATATTGCGGTTGTTAGTCGGGCTTAACTTTCTCTACATGGCGGTGTATTTCAAGGTGCTACAACCGACCCTGACCCTTGCCATCATAGACGTTCATCAATTGCCGGTGATGGGGCTTGATCCTGAATTGTTTGTATTGATTCAGGCTGTGGTTGAAGTAAGCATCGGACTGTTGATAATCTTCGGGGTATTACTGCAATTTCTCTCGGTGGCATTCATTGGCGCTTTGGTCTTTTTCGCGATCTGCTTACCAGCGGCTGAAAATCCAGGCTCGCACGTGCTTTACTATGGAGTCGCGCTGGCATTTCTTTTCAGTGGCAATGGCCGGTTCCGTTTTCAGCAGGCAAAAGACAGCGCAGCGCATATCATAGTGCTTGGTAATGGACTCGCCGCTGTTACGGCAATCCGCCGCTTGGAGAAACTGCTGCCTGATCAAACCAATGTAAGGCTCACACTGCTCAGCGATCGAACCGACTATCAGATCTCCGCCATGCTGCCGGAACTGGTTTCCGGTGCAGTGCCGGCAACTTCAGTTGCGCACCCGTTCATCAAAGTACTGGGGAAAACCCGGCTTCGATTGGGGTCACCGCACAGAATAGACTATGCCGCTAAAACAATCTTCTTGGATGACGGCTCTGACCTGACCTACGATCAACTGGTTTTTGCACGACCTGAAACTCCGGAACACCGCATGATACAGGGCGCCGTGAAGTCCGTTTACCAACTCAACACCGTCGCTGATGCTCTGCAACTGAAGCGCTCAATCCTGCACCAGGCCGCTATCGCTTCCTATGATCCAACCCGCTACAAAGGGATAGCCAACTTTGCCATCGTCGGTGGCGGCGAACAAGGGTCAGCGCTGGCTGTCGAAATCTCAGCACTGATTGAAAACCTGAAGGTTGATCACCTGGTCGGTCGTGACTTCCAACCGAATCTGGTCTTGTTTGAAGATGATGCCGACACTGCACTACTCGATAAAAAACTGATCTCGGCACGTGCTGATGTGTTTAAAAAGTACGGTGTAAAAACCGCTAACACCAGAGCGATCAGTCGATTAACGGGATCTTCTATTATTCTCAAGAGCGGTGGTAGCATTGATATTGGTACCGTGATTAATCTTCGTTGCCGTAGACCAGAGAACCTACTGCCTCCCCACCCGCACGGCGAACCGCTTTTTGACAACACGCTCAGCATGACCGGACAAACCGATGTATGGATGGCAACACTGACCGAGCACACAGCAGCAGACGTCGATCAGAGTCAGGACACAATATGGCGCAAACTCCCGACAAGTACCGCTCAGGCAAAACTCGCAGCGTTTAACGCGTGGTCAAGCAGCCAGCACCTGGCACCATCGAAAATTACCCGAAATCAGCAACGGAGCTACCAGTTCTATATGGGCCGCCATACCGTGGGTCTATGGCGGGGAATAACTGTACCCGGCTGGCTGGCACGCACCGGCACTCGGATACGATTCCTGAAGCAAATCCCTTCTGTCGAGCGTAAATTACGTGTGTGCCTGGACTGGATCTTTGGTTTGGTCTTCAGCAACGATCAAACTGTACTGGTCGACGACAACATCAGCAACCTCCAGCCGAAACCAAAAAACGGGTACACACCGATTATTGCCTTGAACAGTATTCCGTCTGTCAGTGCCATAAAGAACTGTCCCCCACTGGCACCATTGCGTCACTCTCGCTATGGATAACACACCGTAGAATACCTGCCCGGCGACACACGCATGGCAGGGAACACCTACACGGGTTAGAGCCTACCTGAAATCGATGGCAAACTGTTGCTCCGGATAATCACTGGCAACGGGAATCAGACTGTGACCTGCCAACGCTCGGGGGCCTGCCTCTATTGTGAAAACTAGCCAACCTTCACAACCATTTTACCAAAGCTCCTGCCGAGCAGGACATCATTCAGGGCTGCCGGCGCATTTTCAAGGCCGTCAACCACCTGCTCTTTATAGTGCACTTTGCCCTCGGCGAGCCAGCCCGTCATATCAGTTGCGAATTCCTGATACAGACTCTTTGGAAAACTGTCATAGATGATAAAGCCCTGAACCTTCACCTTCATACGCAGAATGGTCCCCATAATCATGGGACTATGATCCGCGCCTTCAGGTAAGCCAGTCAGGTTGTACCACGAGACAATGCCGCACACGGGCATGCGTGCGAACTCATTCAACAACGGCAGCACTGCAAAGAGAACCTTACCTCCAACATTCTCAAAATACACGTCAATTCCGTCCGGGCACGCCGCCTTCAATTGCTCAGCGAGGTTGTCTGACCTGTGATCAAGGCATACATCAAAACCCAGATTATTGACAACGTGATCGCACTTTTCAGCACCGCCCGCAATACCCACAACACGACACCCCTTGAGCTTTGCAATTTGCCCAACCGTGGCCCCAACCGGACCGGCGGCAGCGGCGACCACCACCGTTTCGCCAGCCTTCGGCTCACCGATTTTCAACAAGCCCGCATAGGCTGTGTAGCCAGGCATACCGAGAATACCGAGTGACCAGGACGGATTCTCCGGGCTCTTGCCCAGGTTCATCACTGCAGTGCCATCAGAGACGGCGTAGTCCTGCCAGCCGCTACCGTGAAGCACAAAATCGCCAACCGCAAACCCGTCAACCGTCGAACTGACAACCTCGGCCACCACCTGACCGGTCATTACCTCACCGATCTGAACCGGCACGGCATAGGATTTAGAATCATTCATGCGACCACGCATATACGGGTCGAGTGACAGGTAAACCGTACGCAGCAGCATCTGACCATCAACTACCTGCGGCACCTCGGTGTGGTCAGATCTCAGGGTATTCTCGTTTGGCAGTCCATTGGGACGTTCGGCGAGAACAATACGGCGGTTAACATTCGATGATTGCGCCAAGTGTCGCTCCAGAGTTAAAGGGGGTGTCAGTGTGGTCCGGCAGATTGTTGAACATGCCTTTCGCCACGGTAGATCGTACAGCATTTGTAGCCCGCGTGACGCCCCGCTCCCGTTACCGCTGGCGCGCATCAGTTAGCGGTCAGATCAAAGATCAGCACTTCTGCGGCTGAGATGCCTGCACCATGAACGTCAATGCTTCCAGCAGCGGACAAGCGCTAATATCCCCTGGATTGCATTTCCATAGCGTGTGGCAAGGCAGACTCCAGAGTCGATAGATCACACAGCCGCAGGTGCTGACAAACCTTGCTTGCTTGCTCTAAGGACGGATGGGTTGCGCCCTGCGGCAACGCAGAGTCCACTCCCAGACAGCGATGAATTATTTCCGGAAATTTTGCAGGGTGAGCCGTCGCCAGGCAGACAATATTGATGTGATCAGGCAAAGCGTCTTTTAACAAATTTGCCGCCGCTACAGCAACTGCTGTGTGCGGGTCGAGTAGATAGCCCCGGTTGTGATCAAAGGTATCTCTGATGGTTTGTACCGTCTGTGGATCAGAAACAGAGACCGACTGATAACCCTCCTGAACGGCACGCAGCGTATCAGGGTCGAGCTTCAGAGCCTCATGTTGCTGGAATTCCCGCATCCACCGGTTCAGTTTCTCACTATCACAATGGCTGGCAAAATACAGATAACGCCAGAAATTGTAAGGCACCACAATGTCGATCGCAGACGACAACGTTGGCACTAGAGTTTTCTTCGCAAACACGCCGCTGGAAAACACCGTGTGCAATGCCTGATTGACATTGTTAGCGCAGATAAAGGATTTTACCGGCAACCCCATAGAACGCGCCAGGTACCCGCCAAACAAGTTTCCAAAAGCACCACTGGGCACCGAAAAAACGATCTCGTCGCCGACGGACTCTACCGTGCGGTAGTAGCCGTAGAAATAGTGTACCGACTGCACCATCACCCGACACCAATTGATCGAATTGACACTGGACAGATTCAGTTTTTCTTTCAGATCGCGATTTTCAAATAATTTCGCTACGACAAAATCCAGATCATCCCCGCCATTAGCACAGTTCTCAACTCCGACAGGATGCACATTGCCGGCATTCAGGGTCGTCATCTGCCGTTCCTGCTCCCCGGTAATCATCCCCCGCGGGAAAAGTGGCCAGCAGTCTATGGTTTTTTTTCCAACAGACGCCCAGGCCGCAGCAGGACCAGTGTCTCCGGTGGTCGCAAGCACTATAGATAACCGTTCACCTCTTTTTTCCAATAGATAGTCAAGCACGTTTATCAGAAAACCCATAGCGACATCCTTAAAGGACAATGTGGGTCCGTGAAACAACTCCATGATAACAAGGCGATCATCACCGCCAAGCGGCACCAGATCCACGACGTCCGCACATTCAAAGGCACTGTAACTGTCATCAATCAGTTTTTTTAAGTCAGCAGCGGGGATAATCGAGCGATCAATAAAAAGTGACATCAGCTCAAAGGCGAGATCAGGGAAACTCAAACCAGACCACTGTTGTAGCTGTTCGCTCGACAGCGTGGGAATAGAGTCAGGGACAAACAATCCGCCATCCGCTGCGAAACCACTCAGAACCGCGTCATCAAAAGCGACGGGCGCAACCCCTCCTTTGGTGCTCACGTATTTGATCATTGTTGTTTCCCTCCCCCTTTTCGCCTAGCAGTTTACTCTTCAACCGCCAAATCTGATATCGTCGTTACCTGGACAGGTCGTCTATTGCATTTTCAGGGTGTTTCACACTCAGCCTCGAGTATCTGGCAGAGACCCTATTCAGCAAGACCTCATTGCCCGACGACCGTACAGTTGTGCTTACGTTGTATGTTAACTTTATTCGTCAGGAGATATTAATGGTTAAACAATCAATCAGCTTATTGGCAATCGGTGCTGCAGCCCTGTTTAGTACGGCCAACGTGTCCGCCGAAACCCTTCGAGTGGGAATGGAATGTACCTACGCGCCATTCAACTACAAAACCGCAGACGGCGAACTGGCAGGCTACGACGTCGATGTTGCCAAAGGCGTTGCGAAAATAATCGGCGCTGAATTCGAATACGTCTGTCAGGAATGGGACGGTATGATCCCGGCACTTCTGGCAAACAAGTTCGACCTCATCATCGCATCGATGTCGATCACCGAAAAGCGCATGCAGAAAATCGACTTTAGCGGCCCGTATCGCTTCTCGACCGGCCAGGTTCTGGGCGCCAGGAAAAAACCGATGGAGCTGTTTGACGACGCAGGGAACCCGATAGCCGATAATTTCAAAGGTCTGAAAGTAGGACTGGAACGCGCCACAACCTATGCCAGCTGGTTCGAGGAAAAACTACCCGGCGCCGATGTTGTTCTGTATGACAACTCCGAGTCTGTCTACCTCGATCTGCAGAATGGACGAGTCGATATCATCATGACCAATCCAATGAAAGCGCATCTTAAGTTTCTCTCCAAAGAAGATGGTGCGGGCTTTGAATTCAAAGGCCCGGTTGTCGATGAGGTAGAGTATTTCGGCGTCGGCGTCGGAATTGGACTGCGGAAGGGTCAGGATGAACTGAAAGAGAAGCTAAATGGCGCACTGAAAGACCTGATCAATTCCGGTGACCTTGAAAGCTACGCTAAAAAAATATTCCCCTTCAAACTTCACAAGGACGAATGGGGACAATAACACCCGGCACCCACCGGGGTCGCTTTCATCGACCCCGGCTGTCTACTAGCTCCACTCCCGACAGGATCAGGCATTGGACGTATTAAACGGTTGGTGGGATGACTACTTCTGGGGCGCTGTTATCGTCGCAAAGGTGTTCATTGCCTCTCTTTCACTGATGATAATATTCGGCCTTCTCGGGGCTGCCGCGAAACTCTCCGATAACCGCCTTGCACAAAAAATCGGCGGAGCCTACACGGTAATTTTTCGCGGAACACCTGAAATACTGGTGATACTGCTGCTGTACTTCGGATCCGCTATCGCCTTGACAGCGCTGGTGCAGCTATTCAACCCTGAGGTTCGTTTTGTAGATGTCCCGCCTTTCTGGGCAGGCACCATCGCCATCGCACTTATCGTCGGGTCCTATGCTACCGAGACCTTCCGCGGTGCTTTCCTGGGGGTAAACCCCGGCAGTATCGAGGCCGCCAGAGCCCTTGGTATGTCGCCGCTGCAAACGTTCTTTTATATTCGAATTCCCGAAATGTGGCGCATTGCACTGCCGCCATTTGGCAACCACATGCTGTCACTGATAAAAGACACTGCGCTGATTTCAATCATCGGACTGAATGAGACTATGTTTGTCGCCAAACAGGCGATTACGGTCACCGGAAAACCGTTCACCATGTATATTGTTGTCGGACTTATTTATCTGGGGTTCTCGACAATCATTACTCTGACGGTAATGGGTATAGAAAAATACGGAAACCGCACCACGGTCGGTGCACAATGAGTTTTGATCTCAACCTGGTACTGGAAAGCCTGCCGCAGATGCTGGCAGGTTTCGGCATTACGTTGAAACTACTGCTTGTATCCGGCTCACTGGGTCTTGTTCTGGCTATTGTGCTTCTGCTCATGAGGATGAGCGGTAAGTTTTATCTGGACTGGCTGGCGCAAATCTACATCTACGTTTTTCGCGGCACCCCTATCCTGGTACAGATATTTATAATCTACTACGGTCTGCCGCAATTTGAAGCTGTGCGTGACAGTGTTTTCTGGAGCATACTGCGGGAGCCAACCGGATGCGCCATTCTGGCTCTCACCCTCAACACCGGAGCCTATGTTTCAGAAATACTCCGCGGCGGTGTACTCGGTGTAGACAAAGGCCTTCTTGAAGCAGGCTCGGCGTTGGGCATGTCGGCCCGACACAAGCTGATCTATATCACCACCCCTCTGGCAACTCGCCTGGCGCTGCCCGCCTACAGCAACGACGTCATCAGTTTATTAAAGTCCACCGCACTCGCCAGCACAATAACCATCGCAGACATGACTGGCATCGCACGTACTATCGTCGCAGATACCTATGCACCGTATGAGGTTTTTATATCTCTGGCCATTGTCTATATGATTTTTACACTCGCCATACAAAAGCTCTTTGGCTTGTTTGAGCGATACCTGAGTCGTCACACCCGACGAGAGGACTAACGTGAGCGATAACCCGACCAGGCCACTGATAGAGATGGCCGCGGTAAGCAAATTCTTCGGTGATTTCCAGGCACTGAGAAACATCGACCTCGTGGTACACAAGGGAGAGCGGATTGTTGTCTGCGGGCCGTCCGGTTCGGGGAAATCTACCTTAATCCGCTGCATTAACCGCCTCGAAAAACACAACGAGGGGATAATCACCATTGATGGCATCGAGCTTACCGACAAGGTAGCAGACATTGATGCGGTTAGACGGGAAGTAGGCATGGTGTTTCAGAGTTTCAATCTGTTTCCCCACATGAGCATCATCAAGAACCTGATGATCGCACAGCAACTGGTTCGCAAGACCCCCAAAAAAGAGGCCAGGGAAATTGCCATGCACTATCTGCAGCGGGTTAAGATTCCAGAGCAAGCTGAAAAATATCCGATTCAGCTATCCGGTGGCCAGCAACAGCGGGTCGCGATTGCCCGCGCCCTGTGCATGAAACCCAAAATCATTCTGTTCGACGAACCCACCTCCGCCCTCGACCCGGAAATGATCAATGAGGTTCTCGATGTGATGGTTGATCTGGCGGACGAGGGCATGACGATGATTTGCGTCACCCATGAAATGGGGTTCGCCCGCTCAGTGGCTGATCGGATTATCTTCATGGACGAGGGCGAAATCATTGAACAAGCCAGCCCGGCCGACTTCTTTGATAACCCTGAGAATGAACGGACCAGCGCTTTTCTGGACCAGATCCTAAAACACTGAGCTGGCGTTATTTTCCGGCTCGCAGCACCCTCAGGCCAGACCTGGCTTTACCCCTGACCAAGCGCTTTGCTTACAGCCTTTGCAATTTGCACATCCTGCACAGCAACGCCCGTCAGATCTGCCACCGTCACCTGCTCTGCGGTTGCTCTGATCCGGCCGCCACCCTGAATAGCGCTGCCAAGCTCAATAACCCGGTCCATGGCCAGATCACCTGTTAACAACGCCTGGTAGATCTCGCCACGTTCCTCACATTGGCTGATGCTGTCGGCAACCACAATATCCGCCGCCGCCAGAATTTTTGAGTCTAGCTCCTGCTTTGACGCGGTATCAGACCCGATCGCGGTAATATGCACACCGGGCTTAAGCTGGTCAGCTTTGATCAATGGTGTGGTCGAAGGTGTTGTCATTAAAATCAGGTTGCACGCGTCGGTTACCTGGCTTGATTCCAGCGTGGTCTGCACGTCGTATCCGTCAGCCGTCATCTCTTTTTTGTATTCATCGAGGCTCGACTGAGAGCGCCCCCACACAACAATTCGCTTGCAGTCAGTTACTGACTCTAGAATCTGCACCTGCATTCTCGCCATAACTCCGGTGCCGAACACACCTATTGCCGTGACTTCTTCAGGCGCCATATATTTTGCGACTATTTCTCCCGCGACTGCTGTTCGCACATTAGTCAGAAACCCCTCGTCCAGCAGAACAGTCTCAAGACCGCCCGTCTTCTGCGAAAAAACCAACATTACCCCGGAGCTTGACGGCAGGCCGACATTCACGTTCTGATAAAACCCGGATGCGATTTTTACCACGTAGTAGTCGTCGCCCCTGATGTACCCGTACTTAATGTGGGTCTCACCCGGAGGTTCGTCGAAGAGCAACTCACCTACGGGCGGCACCACCACATCACCGTTTGAATAGGCGATGAAGCCCGCTTCGATTTCTGTCGAGAAGTTCATCGCCTCAACAGCCTGTTTGATCTGCTCAAGCGTATATACTGTTGTCATCTGCATCTCATTGCTCCGGGGCGCTGCGACACGCACCGGGTTGTCACACAAATCCGGTCCGGACGTTTCGTCAGGATACCGATCACCCTATAATACCAGCGACTCTTTTGTCAGCGATTTTTTTCTGCCCCGGGAATACTGCATGAACGCCGCCCAGTTTGTCGAACAGGCCCATCGATTTGCCGATATCTCCCGCGCCATCATTCTTGACGAAATTCATCGCCCGCGGGAGGTTACGGTTAAATCCGATGCGACGCCAGTCACCCCGGTTGACCGGCAAGTAGAGATTGCTCTTCGAGCCGCAATCGAAAAAACCTACCCCGGCCACGGTATCATCGGCGAAGAGTACGACGATATTCGCACCGATTCTGACTTTGTCTGGGTAGTCGATCCAATCGACGGCACCATGGCCTTTGTGGCCGGACTACCCACCTTCAGTACGCTTATCGCACTGACCTGGCGGGGGTCGCCGATACTGGGCATTATGGACAGTCCTGTTACCGCAGAGCGATGGACCGGCATTGACGGTATCGGCACGACATGCAACGGACAAACCGTGCACGCACGTTCGTGCAGGACTCTGGCGACTGCATTTGCACACACCAGCTCCCCGCTTTACTTCGAGACGCCAGACGATATCGCCGCGTACGACCGCATTAAAAACGCCGTCCAGTTTTTGATTTTCGGCGGTGGCTGCCATGCGTTCGGGCAGGTGGCAAAAGGCCACATCGATGTAGCATTCGAAACCGCTCATGACATCCATGACTACCTCGCGCTGGTCCCGATCATTAACAATGCCGGTGGCGTCATCTCCGACTGGCAGGGCAACCCGTTAACGCTTGACTCAGGCCGCCGATTTCTAGCCACTGGCGATAACAACATCCACGAGCGGGCGCTGGGAATTCTCCAACAATGAATACAACACCCTGCAGAACACGCATGCCGCCGCTGCATTACCGCATATAGCGCCAACCCGGTAACACACCTGATGATCTACAATGAGCCCTGGTCAAAGCAACACAAAAAAGTCACTGGCGGGCTGCAGCACAGTCTGTCCAATTCTTTTTCCGAACCGCTTACCACCGAAGAGTTAATCAATTATGCACTGGACAGAGGGGATCAAAAATTAGTCGACGACTACTACCGGCATTCACTGATCTACACACCCAACGGGGGCAGCCTCGATCTGCGCACAGAGGTTGCCAACTTGTACGGGCCCGACATTGGGCCCGAAAATATTCTGATATTTGCAGGTGGGCAGGTAGCGTTGCAAACAGCCGCTGATGCGGTGCTGGACGCAGAAAGCCACAGCATTGTTTTCACACCCGGCTATCAGTCAGTCCTGCAAGCGCCGGAGCACGCGCTCAGCGATACCACCCGAATCAATCTGCACGCAAAAAACCAGTGGCAGATTGATCCTGCAGAAGTAGAGCATTCGATCAGAAGCAACACCAGATATATCGTGATGAATGAACCCTACAGCCCGGCCGGCACCCTGATGACGCCTGACGTGCAGCAAGCGTTGGTGGAGATAGCTCGCAGGCACAATATTACCGTACTGACCGATGAGGCCTATCGCCTGCTCGAGCACGACAAAGCAGATCGTCTGCCCGCCATGGCGGATACTTATGAAAAAGGCATCAGTGCCAGTGTCATGTCAAAACCCTGGGGTGGCTGCGGCATCACCATTGGCTGGCTGGCACTGCAGGATACAGCACTAAAGCAAAAGCTTGTCGACGCTCAATACTTCGGCACAGCCTGCCCGGGCCGGGCCACCGAATTACAGGCAATCATGGCACTTCGGGCCAGTGATATTATTCTCAGCAAAAACCTCAATATTATTAAACAAAATCTCGTGCTGCTGGATCAGTTTATCGATCAATACAGTGACCTCTTTGAGTGGGTCAGACCATCCGCCAGCACGGTAGCGTTTGTTAAATTCAACGGCCCGCTCTCATCCGAGGCGCTTGGCGGGCAACTGGCCAGAGAGGGCATTTCAATTAAACCCGCGTATTGCTTTACCGACAATATCGGTGACTATAAAGACTATTTCCGGATCGGCTTTGGCGAAAAAGCAATGCCATCGCGACTCGATGCACTGACCCGCTTTGTCGAGAAAAACAAAAGCAACTGGTAGTCGGCAACTCTCGAATATAAAGACAGCCAATACGGTAAAACAACAGCAGTCCGGCACTGCACTGACAATCCACTACAAAGTGAACCGCCCCAACTCACTGACTTAACGATTACGCACTTTAAGACCCTCAGCGGGGACGATCGCCAAATTGAAATAAACAGCACAGTGGATTTTTGTCAAAGATAATGTCCATTATGCCAACCACAGTAACGCCGCTTTAAGTACAACCATCCCTAACGTCTTCGCAACCACGGCAGTCACCTGTCATTGTGCCAAGCGGGCGGTGTTATCTGTCCTGATTCTATATAGCCCGGTAAACTGATGGGTAGAAATTTAAAGCGAGATCATAATCCTAACAGACAGAGCCCGTGGAGAATCAATGCCTATTAACCCGGGGGTTCCGATTGGCCGCCCGTCAATGAGCAGAAACACTACACCATCAAATCCCCTTGCAAGCGCGGTGTTGCCACAGTAGAGTCCAGCAACGCTGTTGTCTGTTTTTATCAGGTTTTCAATGGAAGAGTACTGCCTGGCTGTCAAAGGTAACATAAATGTTTGAACCCAAACTCATCACCATTCTCGGTTTCGGCGAGGCCGGCTCAAGCATTGCCTCCGGCATCTATGTGCCCGGCAGCAATTCCTGCAAGGTTCAGGTAATTGATACAGCACTCGACAAAAACCCACGCGGCAAACAAATGGCGGCACGCGCAAACGCGTTGGGACTTCCCGCAAGCGCCGAATACACCGGGGCACTGTCCGGCTCAGACCTGGTAATTTCCGTTGTCACCGGTGAAGACGCGGTTGCCGCTGCCACCATGGCTAAACCATGGCTACGCCCTGGCACTGTATACGCAGACTACAACTCCATAACCGGCCCTCAAACACGCGCTGTATCAGAAGTGTTTGCAGACACAGGGGTGGACTTTGTCGACGTCGCGGTAATGGGTTCATTCAAGGCCAATGGTCATGCCGCACCGCTGCTGATTTCCGGCTCACGAGCGCTTCAAGTGAGTCACTGGGCGACCCAAAAAGGCACCCCCGCCAAAGTACTGAATGACACCATTGGCGATGCCAGTGCCGTCAAGATCCTACGCTCTATTATGATGAAAGGGCTGGAAGCCCTGTCCGTCGAATGCCTGGTGGCCGCACATCGGCAGGGCCTGGTGGATCAGGTACTCGACAACGTCAGCGATGTCGATAACATGGGCTTTGCCAACTGGGTGAAAACACTGACCGTCACACACCTGGTACATGCCAAACGGCGTATGGAAGAAGTCGAAAAAGCCATGGAGAATTTACAGGAAACCGGTATGGAACCGTTAATGAGTGACGCCACCAGGCGCTCGCATCTACGCACCGTTCAAGCGGGTTTTGAATCCGCAGAAGTCGATGATCTGGACCTCCAGGCCGCTCTGGAGTTACTCGACTCACGGGTTTACTCATCACTGAAATAGCCGGTCGGCGATGCTGCCTGTAAAACCGATTCAACCCCGCCGGACTGCCATTCTGCTGCTGCCCTGAATTCTAACCCGATTGCCTACCCCGGGGGCTTCGAAGCTGAGGCTGGTGCCACCGCTGATGCAGTAATGTGAGGGTTGGAAAAGTGAGCAATTCGACTTCCACTAAGCAGTAATTTTGCTATTATTCCCAACTGGATTGTCTGCAACTGCGCACGATGCGTTTCAGCCCGGACACTACTAAATTAACGGACTAATTCCAGCTCTGGCACCAGACGCTGGCCACTGAGGGAACATAATGAATTTACAGAAACTGACCAGCAATAATAAAAACGAAGTTTCCAGC
>CALKXD010000255.1 GCA_938003855.1 uncultured Granulosicoccaceae bacterium
GTTGGTGTGGTTGCGTGCGCGTCAGGTGTTGGTATTGTATCAAGCGTGATGAAGGACAGATCCTCCTAGGCCTGGAGCCCGACGTATGAGTGAGGACTGCTCTATGTGTGGCCTTGCTGACGCTGCGGGTTTCCCTGTTGGATGGGGGGCTGTTGGTGTGGTTGCGTGCGCGTCAGGTGTTGGTGTTGTATCAAGTGTGATGAAGGACAGATCCTCCTAGGCTGGGAGCCCGACGTGTGAGCTAGGGCTGCTCTATGTGTGGCCTTGCTGACGCTGCGGGTTTCCCTGTTGGATCAGTGGCTGTTGGTGTGCTTTTGTGCGAATGCCCGTGTGTAGCGGCCAGTTAAACTGAGGTTGCCGGGTTTATAAAGCGCCAGTTTGAAACTCGGGCATAAACGGAATATCCGTTGAGCCCATGTCCAGATTCATTTGGCTAAGCTGTGTTGTTATCTGGCCCCGGTGATGGGTTTGGTGGTTGAACATATGCGTCAGCAGCACCCAGTGCGGGGCGGTGATGTCAGAGCCCGTGACTTTGCTCACATACGTGAGAGGCTGTTGCAGCCAGGCGTCGGTGATGGTGGGCGCCCAGTCGATGATGCGCCTGTCGAGTGCTGCCCGTGCCTGTTGAAGATCTGCGAAGTCTTCGTGCAGGTTGACGCCGAGTTCGGGCACGGTTTCCGGGGCGCCGGTAAACCGTGCCATAAATGCCAGATCACCGAACATGATGTGGTTCAGCGTATTGTGTATTGACTTGAAGAATGCGCCGTTGTCACGCTTTCGCTCGGCGTCGGTCATGGTGCCGCAGACGTCGAACAGGCGCACGTTCATCCATTGGTTGTAGCTGGCCATTGTCTGGCAATAGGCTGTGGTGATCAATCGGGTTTCTCAGCGTTTGAGGGTGGGCTCAGTTCAGGTGGTTGTTCGCTGCTAGATAATGCAGGCACTCTCTTTAAGCAGGACATTTAAAATGGCGTGGTTAAGGGAATAGTCAACCGCCAGGTCAATTACGTGTACACCGCTTGCGTTTAGTGCGGTGTGTAAGGTGGTGTTGAATTCTTCAAGGCTGGTGGGGCGATGACCTGTTGCACCAAAGCTGTTGGCGTAGGCGACCAGATCCGGGTTGTTGAAATCGAGGCCGAACTCATCAAACCCCATTCCTTCCTGTTTCCATTTGATCATACCGTAGGCGCTGTCGTTGAGGATAATAACCACCAGGTCCAGCTTGAGGCGGACAGCGGTTTCCAGTTCCTGTGAGTTCATTAAAAAGCCGCCATCGCCGTTGACTGATACCACCCTCTGCCCGGGGTTAAGTTGCTTGGCGGTAATGGCTGACGGCAATCCTGCTCCCATAGTGGCGAGCGCATTGTCGAGCAACAAGGTGTTGGCCTGGTAGCATTTGTAGTTGCGTGCGAACCAGATTTTATAGACGCCGTTGTCGAGGGTGATGATGTCATCGGCGTTTAGCTGCTCCCGCAGTATGCTGACAAGCCGTTGCGGTAGTACCGGAAAGCGATCATCGTCGAAATATTTAGTGATGTGCTCTTCTACTTCGTTGCGTACCCGTTTAAAGTAACTGAAGTCATTATCCAGTTTGCTGATGCCGTTGGCGATCTTTCTGATCGATGTTGAAATATCGCCAATGACATTTAACTGGGGGAAATAGACATCGTCTATTTGTGCGGCAAAAAAATTGACATGAATAACCTTCTTGCCGCCTTTCTCCATAAAGAACGGAGGCTTTTCTATGACGTCGTGCCCGACATTGATGATCAGGTCGGCGCGGTTGATGGCGCAGTGCAGGTAGTCGTTGTCTGACAGTGCGGCTGTTCCGAGGAATTTATCGTGGCGTTCGTCAATGACTCCCTTGCCCATCTGTGTGTTAAAAAAGTACAGGCCTGATTTGTCGATCAGGTCTTTCAGAGCTTTGCTGGTGCGTTTCCGGTTTGCCCCGGCACCAATTAACAATAACGGGTGATCGGCCGCGTTGATCATCTCAATGGCCGCGTCTATGCTACTGCTGTCAGCGTCGGGGCGGCGGTTGCCAACCACATCGAATACCGATGCGTCGGTTTGCTCTTCGGCGATATCCTCGGGTAGCTCTATGTAGGCTGCACCGGGACGCTCTTGCATGGTTAGCCGGAACGCCTCGCGGACCATGGCGGTAATATTGTTGCCATCGAGCACTTGCGCTGAATACTTGGTGATAGGTCTCATCAGACCCACAACATCAACGATCTGAAAACGACCCTGTTTGCTCTTCCTGATTGGCTTCTGGCCACCAAGCATTACCATCGGCATGCCACCGAGCTGGGCGTAGGCGGCGGCGGTGACGAAGTTGGTAGCACCCGGCCCGAGTGTCGACAGGCACACGCCGGGCTTGCCGGTTAGCCGTCCATAGGTGGCGGCCATGAATCCTGCGGCTTGCTCGTGACGGGTCAGCACCAGTTTAATGGACGAGTGACGCAGTGAGTCGAGGAAGTCCAGATTCTCTTCGCCGGGGATACCGTAGATGTACTCGACTCCCTCGTTTTCCAGTGCGGTTACAAATAGGTCTGATGTTTTCATTGCTGCCTCGTAGATCAGGATGTTGAGCGTTTGCCCTTGATACTTCTACTCCGACTGTTGCTGCGGGATATAGTTTGCCACAGTCTGTGGAAGGTTGTGGTCTGAAACTGTTTGTCACCCGCGCTGTCGTAACGGTGACCGGGGCGGGCACTGTTGATTCCAGAGGTGGAATCAGAAGCGGTTGGTGCGTGGTAATATTCAATGCCCCACAGTAAACCGTGTACCGTCACAGAAATAGCCGTGGGGGCAGGGGCTGTAGAAATAGTGATCGTGCAGACCCTGACTTCCAACAAAACCGGAGATCAATGCAATGACCGTCAGACAATACTTCGTCATTCTAGCGGTAGCTGTACCGCTGGCTGTTTTACTACTCGGGCTTGCGTGGCCGGCGGTTTACTGGTTGTTTATCATTATATTGCCGGTGATCATAATTGGCCTGATCGATATGTTTCAGGAGCGCCAAACAATCCGTCGCCTGTATCCGGTGCTGGGGCGGTTTCGGTATATGCTTGAGGCAGTGCGCCCGGAAATACAGCAGTATTTTGTTGAATCTGATACCAACGGCTCACCAATCTCACGCGAGTTCCGGTCTCTGGTTTATCAGCGCGCCAAGGGCGACCGGGACAGCCGGCCGTTTGGTACTCTGTTCGATGTCAACCGGGATGGCTACGAGTGGGTTAATCATTCTCTCAATCCAAAGCACCCGTCCGACGTGCATCCTAGAGTCAAGGTGGGTGGACCGGACTGCAGTGCACCCTATATGTCATCGCCGCTGAATATTTCGGCAATGAGCTACGGCGCGTTAAGTAAAAACGCCATCATGGCGCTGAACCGCGGTGCCAGGATTGGTGGTTTTTCACACAACACCGGGGAGGGCAGTTTAAGCCCCTATCATCTTGAGCCGGGTGGCGATATCGTCTGGCAGATCGGCACCGGCTATTTTGGCTGCCGTAACGCCGAAGGCGATTTTGACGACGACCTGTTTAAAAGTAACGCACAGCGTGACGTCGTCAAAATGATCGAAATCAAACTGTCGCAGGGCGCCAAGCCGGGTCACGGTGGAATCCTGCCGGCGGCAAAGTTAACCGAAGAGATAGCGGCTATCCGCAATGTGCCTATGGGGGCTGATGTGATCTCGCCGCCGGCACACTCGGCGTTCAACTCGCCGGCCGGTTTGCTCGAATTTGTGCAGCGCTTGCGTAAGCTCAGCGGGGGAAAGCCAATAGGTTTTAAATTGTGTATTGGCCGTCGTGATGAGTTTCTGGCGATCTGTAAAGCCATGCAGGAAACCGGTGTGACCCCCGATTTCATCACTGTAGATGGCGGCGAGGGTGGCACCGGCGCGGCACCCACTGAGATGACAAACTCGGTGGGTACCCCGTTGCGCGATGCACTTATTTTTGTTAACAACGCGCTGATTGGTATTGGTATGCGGGATCGTATCCGGATTATTGCCAGTGGCAAGATGTTCTCTGCATTTCATATATTGCGCGCCATGGCATTAGGTGCCGATATCGTAAACTCGGCGCGCGGTATGATGCTGGCACTTGGCTGTATCCAGTCGCGCAGTTGCAACACCGATCATTGCCCGACCGGAATTGCCACGCAGGATCCCGCTCGCAACAAAGGTCTGGTGGTGACAGACAAGGCACAGCGGGTAGCGAATTTCCATCAGCAGACGGTGCTCAATCTGACGGAACTGGTCGCCGCAGCCGGGCTGGATTCAATCGAAGCGCTCAAGCCGCACCACATCAACCATCGCGTACATGGCACCGATATAAAAACCTACGCCCAGCTGTATCCGACCATAGCGGCGAGTAGCCTGCTCGGCAGTGACACCATTCCGGATGAGTGGCGTGATGACTGGACGCTTGCCAGCTCGGCGACCTGGTAGCCCGGTCCGCGCGATCGCCGGTTGGTCGGGCCATCCGTCCGGTGTCACGGTAGCCGTCGGTTGATCGTGGCAGTTTTGCCCGGGCCCGGCTGCCAACTTCAGCGGATCGTGGATGTTCTGTGAGCGTCTAATGGTGGATTGCTGCGTCGCCCGGGTTGGTTGTTTTATGTTATAAAAGGGGGTGTATAAATCAGATTGAGCACCATGTCGTTACGCCAAGAGATCCGTTCGATCAGCGCAGATTTAGACGCGCAGAATCTTTTGCGCCACCTGATCGAGGATCGGTTTCCCGGTGAAACGGTGGTTACTGCCTCATTAATGGCGCCGAGCATTGTGGTGCTGAAGATGATCGCAGACATCAATCCCGCAACGCCCGTGGTTTTTTGTCAGCGCCCGCCGGTGTTTGAAGAGAGCGCTGAATATCGCGCACTTATTGTCGACAAGCTGGGGCTGACCAATACCGTGATGAATGACGGTCGTGAAACCGAAGTCCGGCAGGGTGATCGGGACCACACAGAGCGCATGTGGGTGAACTACCGTGATATGCCGGGACGTTCGTCACACCTGTTGCACCTCAACGACACCATCACAAAATACAAATGCTGGGTAAGCGCGGTCTATCACGTGCCGCCCGCCGAGTCAGTTAAAAACCGCGTAGATGTCGATGGCAGGATCATTCAGGTGCATCCGCTGATGCGATGGGATAAAAAACGCATTCATAAATTTATGAGTGAGCATGATCTGCCTTATCATAAAATGGCAAAAAGAACCTTCACCTACGATGAAAACCCCGGTCACGGCACTTACCCGATGTACCATTTTTAGATCACGCGCCCGGGAGTTGATCGTGCGGTGTTACACTGTAACGTTTAACTAGCTTCGACACAGACACCCGTAAAATCGTTCCGGCTGACGTCACAGTGTGTTGACTCAGACGCAGGGCAGGAAGTAGTCGTTATGGGCACCTGTCCAGTCGGGTAGGCGGCTCTGTCAGGTGTGAGCACTAACTGAGATAATATTGATGGCGGAATCCGCAACCTTAATCGCGCCGCATGGCGCAGCGCAGTTAAAACCGCTATATGTCAGCGACCCCGCCCGGCATTCGTCGCTTTCGGCGATGGCCGCGCAGCTGACCTCTGTCGTTATCAGTTCGGCGGCTGCAGGCAATGCTGTGATGCTGGGTGGTGGCTATTTTACCCCGCTTGCGGGCTACATGAACAAAGCCGATGCGCTGTCGGTGGCGCACTCGATGACCACCACTGATGGATTATTCTGGCCAACGCCGGTGTTGAACCTGGTCTCTGATGCCAGCGGATTATCCGTTGGTCAGGAAATTTCTCTGCTCGACCCCAATGTCGACGGATCTCCGGTTCTTGCTGTCCAGCGCATTGACGCCATCGAAGAATTCTCAGACGCTGAAATGCACGAAATAGCAACTCAGGTGTATGGCACAACCGATAGCGAGCACCCTGGTGTCAAAGAGTTTTTATCGCAGGGTAATGTGGCCATATCGGGTACTATCGAGGTGCTGAACTACAGCTACTTTGAAACCGATTTTCCAGGCACCTTTCGCACCGCCGTGCAGATTCGTGAAGACATCGCGCGCATGGGCTGGCGTCGGATTGTTGCGTTTCAAACCCGCAACCCGATGCACCGCGCGCATGAAGAACTCTGTCGTATGGCGATGGAGCGTCTGGATGCAGACGGCCTGGTGATTCACATGTTGCTGGGCAAGCTTAAGCCCGGTGATATACCCGCGTCTGTGCGGGAAGCGGCAATCGGAAAAATGGTCGAGGTTTATTTCCCCGAAAATTCGGCGCTGATTACCGGCTATGGATTCGATATGCTCTATGCCGGCCCGCGTGAAGCATTGTTGCATGCCTTGTTTCGTCAGAACATGGGCGCAACGCATTTTATCATCGGTCGTGACCATGCCGGAGTAGGTGACTACTACGAGCCCTTCGAAGCGCAGGAAATCTTTGACAACATCCCCGGTGGTGCTCTGAAGATCGAGCTCTTTAAAGCCGATCACACCGCGTACTCCAAAAAGCTGAATAAAGTTGTGATGATGCGCGAGGCGCCAGACCACAGCAAAGACGACTTCGTGCTGTTGTCAGGTACTGCTGTCCGCGAGATGCTTGGTAACGGAATCGCACCACCGGCTGAGTTTTCGCGACCGGAAGTCGCCGAAATACTTATGGAGCACTACCGGATATAAGTCTGCTCTGGTTAGGGTGGCGGCCTTTTTCAGCAGGCCGCACTGACTTCAGGCTATAGCTCGGTGTACTTGGCGGCAGTCCCACGGGATTTTTCGACCGGATATTTCAGTTCATTCGCGTTGATCTTGTCGGCGGCGGCCTGTTGCAGATCGATGCCGGCACGCTCGGCAATAAGCAGCAGGTACAGCAATACGTCGGCACACTCTTCTTTAAGGCGCTGCTGCATTGGTTCTTTGTGGGCGTCGGTTTCAAAGTCATCGGCCGGTTTCCACTGAGTGAGTTCCAGTAACTCGCTCGCTTCGAGTGACAGCGATAGCATCAGATCTTTTAAAGAATGAAACTGGCGCCAGTCCCGTGCGTCGCGAAACTGCAGCAAGCGCTCGGTGAGCTCATCAAGGGAAGGTTTTTCCTGGGTCATTTACGGTCCTGCGATCAGCGTGATAATGTGTACGATTTTGCCCCCGTCACAGTACAGTAAGTCGACCAACGGAACACCACCGATGCGGATTATTCATTTCTCGGACAGCCATATTTCAAAGGATAAGCCGGTTCGCGATGGAGATCTCGAGCGGTGTGTGCAATGCATCAATGCCACCGAGCCGGCAGTTGATGTGGTTATCCATACCGGCGACATTGCCCATGATGCCCTCGCCGAGGAATACGCCACCGCACACCGGCTGCTAGGCCAGCTTGAGCCGCCCTGTTACGTGCTGGCGGGCAATCGTGATAACCGGGCCGCGTTGATCAGTGCCTTTGCCGATGATCAGACGATTCACCGGGGTGATGAATTCATACAGTATTCGCTGGAGCAATTTCCGGTGCGCCTGATTATTTTGGACACCGTCAGCACTCAGGGTAATACCGGTAGTCTCTCGGGTAGTAATAAGGGGCGACTATGCGATAAAAGGCTGGCGCATCTGGAGACAATGCTGAACGCGGACCGCAGTCGCCCGGTGGCGATCTTCATGCATCACAGCCCGTTTGAGGCGAGCGCGATTCCCGACCCGTTTCAGTTTCAGCACTGGCAGGAGGTTGAGCAGTTTCATGCCTTGCTGGCCCGCTATGACCGGATTCTGGGTATCTATTGCGGGCACATCCATCGCAATGCCGAAGCCACGGTCGGTGGTATTCCGATACAGGCGATCACCTGCATGGCCTGCGATCTTCGCAAAGGTGAAATCACCGAACAAGAGCGTGCGGCACCGGCATTCAACATACTCGACCTGAACCCGTAATCGCAGCAGGCTTATCTATTTACTCCTGTGCAGCACCCGTTGTGATCCATTTGGCAATTCATCTCGTAAGGGGTTATATGGGTCCGGACAAGGGGGTGGAGAATCGGCGTCTGGTGGTCTGGCCCATTAACCGGCTGCCGTTCTGGTACTGCCGTTATATTGATGGACAACGTATCATTCGGAGGTGTTGTGCTGGTTTGATCACAGGTTCCAGTTAAGGTGCGAAGTACGGCCATGTGGCTTGCCGCTTATTGCCCGTTACCGGTGGAAACACGATGCTTTTATTTCTAAAGATGTATTGTTTAGGCCCTGTGTACCTGCCAACATGAGATACCCGAAGCCGCACCAAATCTAACCTTACAGGTCATTTTCACTCTGACCTGACTTAAGGTTGTATCCGACAGCAATCAGTAACTCCGATGGATTTAGCACAATGTTAACAACCAACCCGTTTGCCGAACTTTCGGCCGTTATTCCGCCGTCCGTGATGCAGGGCTATGTCGTCCTGATGATCCTGCTGGTGATCGGCGGCACCGTACTCGATATGGTGCACAAGCAAAGCGCCAAATATTTTTTTGAAAATGCCCGAAAGGCAGAGAAAAATGCCAAGCATAAAGTCGGCTCTGGCAAAAAAGCCGGACTGGCGCTGAAAACAGTCACCAACGAGGTGTTAACCTCGTCCGAGTTTTGCAATTCGCGGCGGCGCATGTCACACCTGCTGACAATGTACGGCTTCATTCTGTTTGTCGTCACAACCGCACTGCTGATATTTTCCTACACCGGGGAAGGGGCCAGCGCACCGGTTCTGGTGACGTTGCTGTGGCACCTCGGTGCATTGATGTTATGTGCCGGTGGCTATTGGTTCTGGTTCAGCATTCGCGTTGACGTGGCGTCTGAAGGCGTCAAGTGGAATCAATTCAACGGTCGCGGCGATCTGTTTATTCTGGGTCTGCTGTCAACCGCAACATTCGGCCTGCTGTGGTCGATCACACAGGCGCTTTTCGGTGGCGGCCTCTCAATGTTTTTCTTTGCACTGTTTATTATCAGTTCAACGGTTTTGTTCGGATCTGTTTACTGGTCCAAATTTGCACACATGTTCTTTAAGCCCGCTGCGGCCTACCAGAAAAAAATCACAGTGGCCGATGGTTCAAGAGAGAATCTGCCTGGCGAGTACGATCTTTCAGATCCGGAAGTTCAGGCTAAATTCCCCGATATTCCGGAGTACATGGGTGCCAATCCACCCAATATGGGACTCGGTATCAAGCGTGAAGCCCCTCGCCACTTCTAATAATTGATTGTCTTAGGTCTGGAGATACTACTATGCCAACATTTGTATATATGACACGCTGTGACGGCTGTGGTCATTGCGTCGATATCTGCCCGTCAGACATCATGCACATCGATAAAACCACCCGTCGCGCCTACAATATCGAGCCGAACATGTGCTGGGAGTGCTACTCCTGCGTTAAGGCATGCCCGCATCAGGCGATTGACGTTCGCGGCTACGCCGACTTCGCGCCACTGGGTCATTCGGTACGGGTAAAACGCGATGAAGAAAAAGGCGTGATCGCCTGGCGAATCAAGTTCCGCAATGGCGAGAAAGACATGGAGCTGCTCGCGCCGATCACCACCAAGCCCTGGGGCAGCGGCACTCCGCAGTTGCGTGAAGTCGACGCACCGTCGAAAGAACAGCGCGAGAGCCAGCTGTTGTTCAACGAGCCTAAGTACATCCGCTTCGACGAGGGTGATATCCACACGCTTGAGTCCAACGGTCTCGAGATGAAGCAAGGGGTGAACTACTAATGAAGTTCGATACCGTCATAGAAGACGACATTGACATCCTGGTCTGCGGCGCAGGCCTGGGTGGAACCGGAGCTGCTTTTGAAGCACGCTACTGGGGGCAGGACAAAAAGATCGTAATCGCCGAAAAAGCGAATATAGATCGCTCTGGTGCGGTGGCACAGGGGCTTTACGCGATCAACTGCTACATGGGTACACGCTTCGGTGAGAACAACCCGGAAGATCATGTTCGCTACGCGCGCATCGATCTCATGGGCATGGTTCGCGAAGATCTGCTGTTTGATATGGCTCGTCACGTCGATTCCACAGTCCACCAGTTTGAAGAATGGGGCCTGCCGCTGATGCGCGACCCGAAGACCGGCAACTACCTGCGGGAAGGCCGCTGGCAGATCATGATCCACGGTGAGTCCTACAAGCCGATTGTGGCAGACGCTGCGAAAAAATCTGCTGACAAGGTCTTCAACCGTATCTGCGTCACCCATCTGCTGATGGACGATGCCAAAGAGAATCGCGTTGCAGGGGCCGTAGGCTTTAATGTTCGAACCGGCAATTACCACGTCTTTAAATCGAAGACAGTGATTGTGGCCGCCGGCGGCGCGTCAAACATCTTTAAACCGCGCTCCGTTGGTGAAGGTGCCGGTCGCGTCTGGTACGCACCCTGGTCTTCCGGGTCGGCTTACGGCTTGCTGATCAACGCCGGTGCCAAGATGACCCAGATGGAGAATCGCATTGTGCTGGCGCGCTTTAAAGACGGCTATGGTCCGGTTGGCGCCTACTTCCTGCACCTGAAAACCTATACGCAAAACGGTATGGGTGAAGAGTATGAGTCCAAGTGGTGGGAGTCACTGCAGGAGATTGTCGGCAAGGAATACCTTGATCCTGAAGCGTCGCACCTGTCACATCGCCCGATCCCGACGTGCCTGCGCAACCATGCGTTTATTCAAGAGGTTAACGCCGGTCGTGGTCCGATCCACATGGTCACCATGGAAGCATTTCAGGATCCGCACCTCGAAGAAATCGGCTGGCATAACTTTCTGGGGATGACTGTCGGTCAGGCGGTGCTGTGGGCGTCTACGGACGTTGATCCAAAATACGAAAACCCCGAACTGACAACATCAGAGCCTTACGTGATGGGTTCTCACGCAACAGGCTGTGGTGCCTGGTGCTCCGGACCGTCAGACCTGTCACCTCCTGAGTATCAGTGGGGCTACAATCGCATGACGACCGTCGAAGGTTTATTTGGTGCCGGTGATGCGGTGGGTGGTACGCCGCACGCGTTTTCGTCGGGTTCATTCACCGAAGGCCGTATCGCTGCAAAGGCGGCTTGTCAGTATATTGAAGACGGTAAGGCCGAAGGCATCAAGATTTCTGACGAGCAGATCGAGCGACGCAAGCAGGAAGTCTACAAACCGATGGAAACCTATCGGGTCTTCCGCAACGAAATCACCGCAGGCTCGGTTAACCCGAACTACATCAACCCGCGTCAGGCACTTGATCGCCTGCAGAAGTTGATGGACGAATACGCCGGTGGTGTGACGGTCAGTTACATGACCAACGAAAAACTGCTGAACATCGGTTTGAAAAAACTGAAGATGCTGGAAGAAGATCTCGAAAAGGTAGCCGCGGAAGATATTCACGAGTTGCTGCGTGCCTGGGAAATCAAGCACCGTCATCTGACCTCTGAATCTGTGGTACAGCACACCTTGTTCCGCAAGGAAACCCGTTGGCCCGGTTACTACTATCGTGGCGACCACATGAAGCTCGACGATGCAAACTGGCATGTACTGACCGTGTCACGGCGTGATCCTGAAACCGGTGAATACACCATGGAAAAGGCGCCGTTGTATCATTTGGTTGATGTAGACAAGGACAAAGAAAACGCAGCCTGAACGGCGCGTTTGATTTGACAGAAACGGGAGTCCGCAACGCAGACTCCCGGCTGCCGGCAATTGCCGGCAGCACTGGTCAGGGCAACGGAGTTTGTCCTTGAAGACACTGCTGATCTACCGGCAACAGACAGGGCTGTTAGCTGTTTTGGGTTTACCCCGGCAAAATTCGTCTTCCCTGTGCAGAACCTCTCTATGAATATTATTGACCAGTCTGACGATGAAATTCTTGCTGCCGCTCACCCGATGTGGGAAGACTTGATCCGCTACTCCAATGAAGGCGAGTACGGAAAATTTATTCGCAAGTTTTCCTACGAGCTGTTGTTCGGTCTTAATGAAGTTGAAATCGGCAAGCAGTTCGCGAAAAGCGAGCTCACCAGAAGCCTCGACCCTGAATACGACTTTCTCGGCATCATTCGCCGCAATGCGCACGTGACCGTGTTGTACCGGATGCGCAGTACCAAAAGAGAGGGTGAGTGGCTCGGCCGCCTGGTGCTCGGGTACGAAAAAGACGACAAGGACGGCGAAGTCAAAATTTTCGGTGCTTCGATTTTCTAGCGTTATTCTTTGCTGCTGTCGGACGCTAAACATTGGAAATATATAATGAATGATCAATCTATAGAAGACCCGATTGCTGACGGAAAACTGGTCGAGCTGACTTACCGGGTTATTGATTCCAAAACCAACAGCGTACTGACACAGGTTGATTTTCCGATTGGCTATGTACACGGCATCAGTGAGATTCTGGCTCCGCCGGTCACCGCCGAGCTGGAAGGTAAGTTGCCGGGTGACGTCATAGAAGTGCCGATAGACTGCAACGCGGTATTCGGTCCTCGTGACGAGTCTCTGGTGTTTACCGATAAGATCGAAAACGTGCCCGAGGAATATCGCGAAGTCGGTACCTCCGTGCTGATGGAAGGCGAGAATGGCAACACAAAAACCTTTCTGGTCACGCGCGTCGATGAGACCTCTGTCACTATCGACGGCAACAATCCGCTGTGTGGGCGCGAAGTAGTTTTTAAACTGGAAATTCTTACGGTTCGGGATGCAACCGATGAAGAACTGGAGCATGGCGGCCCGCTTGGAGCAGACCCCGACATCAGTGAGATTGTGGGTTCTGACCAAAAAGTGAAGCCCGTTTCCGGGTAGCACGACGGAGAGGCGACGTGACTCAACACCTGTACGCTGAAACGTTGCTAACCCCGGGGTTAGGGGGTGCGTTTCTATGGCGTTATCAGAATCAGGGGCGAGGGTTGCTGTCGGTGGTCGATCCGGAGTCGCCGGTGTATCGCGCGCTCGGGCAAGCGATAGACCGCTTCGAAGATACCGTGCTCGAACTGGCCCTTAACAAGCCATCGCTGATCGAGTGGGCCAACTCGCAGGGAACCCTGCAGGATGCCGCCGATCGCCGTGAATTACGGTTGGGTGGTGCGCACGTCTTTCAACAGTCAATTGAACTGTTTCAGGGCATGCAGATGATGATCACCAGGGAAGAAGAGCCAGAAAGGCTTTCAGCGATTCACCACACCATTGGTGATGTGATGGGGTTTATCGGTCAGCGCAGCGGCAGTATTCATTTTCTGGAGCAGGCGTCTTTATCGTACGATCAGGCGCTGGAAATTCGTACCCGCGAGACAACCCCGCTGGAGTGGGCCCGGACAACCTACAATCTGGGTCTGGTGATGCAGACGATAGGCCAACTCGAAAGCGACAATCAGATGTTGAAGCGTGCACATCAAACCTACACGCAAGCGGCCACGCTGCTGCCGCGAGCCACAGAATCCGATGACTGGTCAGAGGCACTTTGCAGCATTGGGTCAGTGCTGTATCTGCTGGGCGCTCAGCGCCGGGGGGCGCGAACGCTGGAGCAATCAGTGGTGGCGTTTCGCAATGCATCAGGTGAGCGTACCCGCGCCAGGAACCCGATCGCCTGGGCGATTACCCAGAACAATATGGCTGCTGCGATGCAGGGTCTGGGTGAGCATGAAGAAGATATTGCCTCTCTCGAGGCGTCTGTTCCGGTCTATGAAGAAGCGCTGAAAGTGCTTGATGCCGACTCCGTACCCCTGGTATGGGCGATGGTGTCGGCCAATCGTGCATCGGCACTGTACGCGCTGGCGCTGGAGTCGGACTACCTCGATATGGCCGAAACTTCCGTCGCCGAGTTTGACAAGCTCTGCGAGTTGTTTGAAGGTACCGAGTATCCGCAGTACCTGTCCAGCGCGCAGCAGCGAAAGCAACAGTCAGAAAAGCTGGTTGCTTCATTGCAGGTATGAGAAACCGGTCAGGAAATACAATCATCGCGCGGCAGCATTGTTATTGTTGCGCTTGTAACGTCGAACACATGATAATGTTCCCGTCAAAATGCATCATTGTGATTAGTCGTGTTGATGCCGATGAAACGATTATCAAGACAATTCATTAACCGAAAAGAGAGCGATTCCATGAGTGAGCCAAAAAAAGAACGTCCAGTGGTTCCAGAGGGCGAGTCCCGTTTTCTGATAACACGCCAGATGAAAGCAAATGAAAAAGGCTATGTCGGCTACGAAACCCAGTGGGAATCGTTTCAAAAAGAAGTAAAGTACGAAACCCCGAAAAAGCCCTGATAACCCGCGTGGCGGGGCTGCATCACGGCCCCGCCATAGGACGCGATGCTCCCGGACGCAGCGCACGCGCCACAAGACACAGACACAAATATACGTCTGAGCAGTCTCAAAAAAGCAGCATTCTCAAACCCAATAAAACAGCCCACAGCCACCTGGAAACCCGCAGCGTGAGCAAGGCCGAACAACAACCAGCCAACTCCAGCACAAACGCCACCCCCACCAATGACAAGCAGGCGAACAGTGCAGCACCATCGAGCAGTCCCAGGACACAGACGCAAATAAACACCTGTAAAACAACCCACAGCCACGTGGAAACCCGCAGCGTGAGCAAGGCCGAACAACAACCAGCCAACACCAGCACAAACGCCACACCCACCAATGACGAGTAGTCGAACAGTACAGCACCATCGAGCAGTCCCAGGACACAGACGCAAATAAACACCTGCAAAACAGCCCACAGCCACGTGGAAACCCGCAGCGTGAGCAAGGCCGAACAACGACCAGCCAACACCAGCACAAACGCCCCCCCCACGTGGAAACCCGCAGCGTGAGCAAGGCCGAACAACAAC
>CALKXD010000256.1 GCA_938003855.1 uncultured Granulosicoccaceae bacterium
CTGCAAAGCCGTGTACCTCGGTTCGATTCCGGGTTCAGCCTCCAACTTTATTGCGCCCGGGTGGCGAAATTGGTAGACGCAAGGGACTTAAAATCCCTCGGTAGAAATACCGTGCCGGTTCGATTCCGGCCCCGGGCACCACTCCTTTCAGTACCCGCTAACGCCTATTACGCTAAATCGCCTGCCGCACAGTGCAAGCGCATAAAACCGACTAGCACAAGCACCCGATACTAACCAGCATGTTCATTATGCGCCCGGAATGCCGCCATTAGGTAGTCGACCATCGACCAGATTGTCAGCGCTGCCGCGATGTAAAGTGACACCACACCGATTGAATAAATAGGCAGCCCGAACAGATCATGCTTATATAACAGCATCGCCAGTGCTGTGATTTGCATGGTGGTCTTCACCTTCCCCAGATAACTGACTGCCACTTTGGCGCGCGACCCGAGACTGGCCATCCACTCACGAAGTGCTGAAATGGTTATCTCGCGCCCGATTATCACAATTGCCGGAATGGTTAACCACCAGGCTGAGGCGTCTTCAACCAGCATAATGAGCACTGTCGCGACCATCAACTTATCGGCCACCGGATCCAGAAAGGCCCCGAATGCTGATTCCAACTGCCACTTGCGCGCGAGGTAACCGTCAAGCCAGTCGGTGATTGCCGCTACCAGAAATACCGCGCAGCACAGAGGCCGAACCCAGGAAATAGGCAGATAGAAAACCACAAGTATTACCGGCAGCAACAGGATTCTAGCCAGCGTTAACATTGTTGGAATTGTAAGAGTCATATAAGGTGATACACCACGGTGTAGAAGTAATTTGTACAGACTACGGCTGCTCGTGAAAAAAGTCGGACACAAGTTGGGCCAGTTGCCTGCTTATTCCGGGTACATTTGCAATATCTTCCACACTGGCCATTTGCAACGCCCTCAGACCGCCAAAATGTGTCAGCAAAGCTCGCCGCCGTTTTGGCCCCAGCCCTACTATATCTTCTAACACTGACTTGCGCCGGGCTTTGCCGCGTGCGGCACGATGACCTGCGACTGCGTAACGGTGCGCCTCATCCCGGATCTGCTGAATCAGATGCAAAGCTGGCGAGTCATGCTTCATCTGAATCTCGCTGCCGGTACGGCAGATAAGCAGCGACTCCTCACCGGGCCGGCGCTCCGGGCCTTTTGCGACACCGACGACCTGTATCTCAGTAAGTTGCAGGTCTTCAATGACTTCCAGTGCCACCCCCACCTGCCCCTTTCCGCCATCGATAAACAAGACCTCTGGAATTCGCTGGTTTTCTTTCAGCAGGCGAGTGTAACGGCGGGTCAGCGCCTGGCGCATCGCAGCGTAATCGTCGCCGGGAGTGACATCCTTAATCTGAAAGCGCCGATACTCAGCTTTAACTGCCCCCTCAACCCCGAATACCACACAGGAGGCAATAGTCGCCTCACCTGAAAGGTGGCTGATATCAAAACACTCCATTCGCTGCGGTAACTCTTCGAGCTCAAGCAACTGACGGAGTTTGTCCTGCCGCTCGGCCATCCCGCTACGTGATGCCAGACGCGCCTCAAGTGCCAGCTTGGCGTTTTCCAGTGCGTTCTCGATCCAGCGCCGTTGCTGACCTCGCACGTTTTGCACGATCTCAACTGAATACCCTGCCTTTAACGCCAGCGCCTCTTCAATCAGACCCACATTGTCAATGGTGCAGTGTGTCACCACGCGCCTGGGCACTTCATGCTGCAAATAAAATTGTGTCATGAATCCGCTGACCACTTCTTCAAGCGTAGAATCCTGCGGCGCTGCAGGGAAAAACGCTTTATTACCAAGGTTCACGCCATTTCTAACAAAAAACACCTGCAGACAGTTCTGGCCGCCCTTTTGAAAACAGGCCACCACATCAATATCGCCTCGCCCGGACTCCACGTACTGCGTCTGACTGACCGATTTCAGGTTTTTTATCTGATCGCGCAGGTTCGCTGCCAGCTCAAATTGCAATTCCGCAGAGGCTGTTTCCATATCGGCGACCAGACTATTGATCACCTCATTCGTCCTGCCCTCCAGCACTTTGATGGTCATATTAACGTCGCGTCGATAATTGGCTTCGTCGACCAAGCCAACACATGGCGCTGTGCAACGATTAATCTGATATTGCAAACACGGCCTGGAGCGATTGCGAAAATACGAATCTTCGCATTGCCTCACTTTGAACAGCTTCTGAATATAGCGAAGTGTTTTTTTTACTGCACCCGCATGCGGATAGGGACCGATGTACTTACCGGGTTGTTTCCGCCCACCGCGACGATAGGATATTCTCGGATACGCTTCTGCTGTGGACACAAACAGAAATGGGTAACTTTTGTCATCGCGCAGCAGAATGTTATAGCGGGGCCGTTTTTCCTTGATCAGGTTGTTTTCAAGCAGCAGCGCTTCAATCTCGTTACCCGTAACCGTGAACTCAACCTGCGCTATCTGCGCCACCATGACGCGGGTTTTGGCCGAGCCGGGATCTTTCTGAAAGTAGCTCGATACACGTTTTTTCAGGTTACCGGCTTTGCCGACGTAGATAGTAGTACCATCACCACTGAGCATTTGGTAGACACCCGGGCGGTGAGGGACGGTTTTCAGGAAAGCTGCCGGGTCAAAGGCGCCGGTCAGTTCGGCAGACTCCTGGTCAGCCTCTGCAGCGGTAGTGTTTTGTTCTGTCAAAGTAGTCTCTGACAAGGTTTATTCCAATAGTCAAGGGGATCGCAGCACCCCACAACTCAACGCGAGGCGTACCAACTCAGCAGTACTGCGGATTTCCAGTTTTTCGAAGCTACGACGCTTGTAAGTGCTAACAGTGCGCGAATCCAGATGAAGCATCCTACTGACATCGGCTGTTTTATACCCTTGCGCCAGCAGCACCACAACTTGAGACTCCCGACGGGACAGGCGATCAAAGCCTCCACACACAGGATTTACACCATTGACAGCCTCACCTTCATTGTACTCTTCAAGGCTCGGAGAAAAGTACACTTTGCCGCGATACACGGCCTCTATGGCTTCTGCTACCTCAGTTGCCGCTGAGGATTTGGTAATATAACCGCTCACACCAGCGGTCGACATCGGGTGTCGTACCTGCCCGAACCTGAAATCAGTCAGCACCACAATTTTCAACTCGCGCTGTATTTCTTTCAGCCGGATTGCAGTGGATAGCCCATCGAGCCCCGGCAATACCGCATCGATAAAAACCATATCGATCTTCTGCGTTTTGACAATTTCAATGCCATCTTCGCCGGAGCATGCTTCAAACACCCGGTTACAACAACCAAGCGCCTCAATTGTTCGCACCAGGCCGGCCCGAAATAACTCCTGATAATCAACTATTAACCCGCTTTGCCGCACCGGGAACTGCGCTGTTTTCGTGATCAACATCTCTACCACACTTAACAAATAACAAGCTTTATAACGATACCTTCCCACTGTAAACCGAGCCGGCCCCAAATGGGGAGGGATCTAATCTACCAACCAGTGTACAGGCTCAGCTGTCAAATCAGCAGGTATTTCATTCCGCCATACAGTACCGGCAACCCACGGTACAGCCAACACCGAGACAACAAGCGATCGAATGGCGCGCGACTTAATAAACTATTAGCGCTGACCCCCAGGTAAATCCACCACCAAATCCCTCGAGGAGTAGCGTTTCACCACGCTGTATACGACCATCACGAACCGCGGTATCCAGGGCGAGAGGGATCGATGCAGCAGAGGTATTGCCATGGTTGTGGACCGTCACAACCACCTTGTCCATACCCATGTTCAGCTTTTTCGCCGTCGCAGTAATAATGCGAATGTTTGCCTGGTGCGGTACCAGCCAATCAATCTCCGATTTGTCCATCTGATTGGCCGCCAGGGTCTCCACGACTACTTCCTGCAGCTTTTTCACAGCGGTGCGGAATACCTCGTTGCCGCGCATCTGAACAAATGCGTTTTGTTGTTGCATCACATCATACCCGCGCGACACGCCGTGAGGCACATGCAAAAGCTCGGCATGCCTGCCATCCGCATGCAAATGGGTGCTGAGAATACCGGGCGAATCTGATGCCCCGAGCACCACCGCGCCAGCACCATCACCGAAAAGCACACAAGTATTGCGGTCTTCCCAGTTTAAAATTCGCGAAAAGGTTTCTGCCCCGATCACCAGCGCCGTAGTAGCACCGCCCGCACGAACAAAATTGTCGGCAACGGACAGCGCATAGGCAAACCCGGCGCAAACCGCCTGGATGTCAAACGCCGGGGAACTGTTAGTGATTCCCAGCCGGTCCTGCAAAAGACAGGCAACACTGGGGAACACACAATCGGGGGTGGTCGTAGCAACAACAATCAGGTCGATGTCGTTACTGGATATACCCGCAGAATCGATAGCCTGGCGGGCCGCGGCCTCAGCGAGGTCGAGTGTGGTTTCTCCGTCCGCGGCTATGTGGCGCTGTACGATTCCGGTGCGCTCTCTGATCCACTCATCCGAGGTGTCCACTAGTTTCTCCAGATCGGAATTGTGGACTACCTTCTCTGGCAGGTAACTCCCGGTTCCGCAAATTCTGGAATATTTCACTAGGCGCTCGTTTGGATTAGCTTCGTTTCTGTGTAATTCTCGATGAGGGAAATCAAATTCTTTTTCGCCTCGATCCTCGCAATCGATAACGCATTAGCCAGCGCTGGTGCATCAGCTCCGCCGTGGCTTTTTATTACAATGCCGCGCAACCCGAGCAAACTGGCACCGTTATACTGGCCTGGATCGATCTTATTCTTGAGACTTTTTAACACAGGGCTGGCAATCAACCCCATTACTTTATTGAGAGGGGAGCGAGTGAATTCATCTTTCAGGTAGCTGCTGATTAGCTTGGCTACCCCTTCGGCTGTTTTCAGTGCAACATTGCCGACAAAGCCGTCTGCCACCACGACGTCGACATCACCGAGATAAACCTCATCACCTTCGACAAAACCGACGTAGTTCAGGTCAGCTTTCTCCAGCAACAAATGAGTTCCCTTGACGAGTTCGTTGCCTTTGATGTCTTCTGAGCCAATATTCAACAGCCCTACTTTCGGGTGCTCGATGTTGTCCACCACAGCTGACAATGCCGCCCCCATCACGGCGAACTGATTCAGATGCTCTGGCGTGCAGTCAACGTTGCCTCCCAGATCGAGCATCTGAACGTGTCCGTTGATGTTCGGTATGGCGGTAATGATTGCCGGACGATCTATACCTGGCAGCATCTTGAGGACAAATCGTCCAATCGAGACCAACGCCGCTGTGTTACCGCAACTGACACACGCTGAGGCATCGCCGGAGCGTACCTGATTGATCGCCACCCGCATGCTGGAGTCTTTCTTCATGCGCACAGCCACCGCCAGCGCATCATCCATAGTGACCACCTCAGAGGCATGCCGGATTTCAATTTGCGAATCGGTCTGCCCCCCAAGCAGTGGAGCAAGAACGGACTCATCCCCTACCAGCAATATTCGCAGGTCGGCAAATTGGCGGGTCACCGACAACGCAGCCTTGACGGCCGTCTCGGCACCCAGATCACCACTCATGGCATCAAGAGCAATGGTAATCGGTTCAGCCATCTACAGGTCCGACCAACGTGACACGCTATGTGTCATTCCAATGCTACTCGTCGTCTTCTTCAACCTCGACGACGTCGTCAATTACTTTGCGCCCGCGGTAATAGCCATCCGGCGTAACGTGATGACGCAGGTGCACTTCACCTGTGGTTGGGTCAGTCGACAGCGCCGGACTCTTTAGCGCATCATGCGAACGGCGCATGCCACGACGGGACGGGGTCACGCGTTTTTTCTGTACAGCCATTGAGGCTTCTCCAAATCAATTCTTCAGCAGCTTATCAAGGCCGCTGAACGGGTTATGTGTCTTGACAGGCCCATTATCGCCTGCGGTATTCACCGCCTCGATAACAGATTTGTCGCAATCCTGTTCTTCGCTATGCACCAACCGCAACGGTACCTGAAGAATAAGTTCGTCTTCGAGGAAATCCACCGCACTGACTTCCTGGTGTTCGTCCAGCAGCAGCGGGTCGAACGCGTCTTCAGCAAAGACTTCGGCGCTTTCGTCACTGATGAACGCAACACTGAACTCGCAATTTATGTTCAGCCGCATCGCGTGCATACAACGTTGGCACGTGACCGCAACGATCGCATTGATGCTTCCCGTTGCATTAACCTGCGCCCCCTCACCCACAAAAAAACGCGCGTCGGCCTTTACTTCTCCACTGTTATCAGCAAGCAATGCCGAAAATCGCTTGAAGTGTGCCACTGGGAGTGTAAGGTGACCGCTGTATTTGCGCTGCGCGAGCTCTGCGGGTTTAAACTTGAACGGAAGGACGCTTTCCATAAACCCTCAAGTGTAATGTTCTTTTGCCCTTTAGTCAAAGAAGTTACACACGAAAATCCCGCTCGCACTACCCCGCCCTGTCAACCTTTACCCAATGGCCAGCCCCATGACTGCACCTGTTCTACTTGCCTCTACCTCCCGGTACCGGGCTGAGCTACTCGGCAGACTCGGCCTGCCTTTTGATCAGCAATCTCCAGTCTGCGACGAAACCCCGTTGCCCGATGAGATTCCCTCAGAACTGGTTGCCCGATTAGCGCGGCTGAAGGCCGAATCCATTCACGACGCCGGCTCCGACCGAATCACAATCGGTTCAGATCAGGTTGCCCACCACGCAGGCGTCATACTAGGCAAACCTGGAGACCACGCCGCAGCGACAAAACAACTGCAAACCATTGCCGGCGAAACCGTGCATTTCTACACGGGGCTGCATGTCTTGCGTGGCAATCAGGCTCGCCACTGCATCGTAACCACTGAGGTCGTGTTCAAGGCGCTTGCCAACTCGCAAATCGAGCGCTATCTGTTGAAAGACCAACCGTACGATTGTGCCTGCAGCTTTAAATCAGAGAGCATGGGCAGTGCCATCGTGGAAACAATGGCAAGTGATGACCCAAGCGCGCTGATCGGCTTGCCTCTGATCAAGCTGGCGGGCTTCATTAACGACCTGGGTCTCGAGTTGCCGTAGCACTGCAGTCTCATCGGACGTCTGCGGCTGAAAACGACGCTTGACGACACGTTTTGCGCTCAAAGTCGTATCAGTGGCCCGGTTGCTTTGTTTCTGTTGCCTGCAAAACGGCTTGCAGATTGCCCGGTTGCTGCAGACGCAACCCTCCGCGCAAAGGAGTCAGCTCTGAAACAAAACCCGGCTGGCTACCAGAATCCGGGGAACACACGCATCAGTAGATGCAGACACAGGCACGCCAGTAGGCCGGCGACAACATCGTCGATCATGATTCCCAGCCCGCCATCGACTTTTTCATCGAGCCAGCCAATCGGCCAGGGCTTGAGGATATCGAATACCCGAAACAGCAGAAAACCGATCAGTAACGTAACGGCCGAGACAGGTACGGCGATCATGGTAATAAGAAAACTGACAATTTCATCCCACACAATGCCGCCGTGATCGTGGGTTCCCAGCTGCCGCGAGGTACTGCCGCACGCCCAAACCCCGATAGCCGCCGCCGCCGCCACAACACCCACGTAGCCAACCAAAGGCAGCCCGGAAATCAACAGACACAACAATACCCCGGGCACGGTCCCTACCGTGCCGGGCGCAACCGGTGCCAGGCCAGTGCCAAACCCAAGTGCCAGAAAGCTGGCGGGTGAATGCATCAGATGCTCGACAGAGAGCCGTGAACTCGCAGCCATTACTGTCCGCCGGCCGCTTTTTCATCGGATTCGACAGGCGGTTCCCGCCCCTGTGACTGATACTCCGTCGCACGCAGCGTCGCTGCCAGTTTGTCGATAACACCATTGACGAACTTGTGGCCTTGATCAGCGCCAAAAGATTTGTTGACCTCGAGCGCTTCATTCACCACTACTTTGTACGGGGTATCGAGCCGGCAGAGAAACTCACTGCAGGCGACCCTCAGGACAGACCGCTCAACCGGGTCTAAATCGCCAATCGGACGATCAAGATGCTGAGCAATATGCTCATCGATCACGTCAAGGTGCTTAGCCGTGTAGAAGAAAATTTCTTCAAAATACTCGACATCAACTTTGTCCATATTCTGCAAAGCGCAGAATTGGTTGAATATATCTGACACGCTTTGGGTGTCAGGGTCAAAGTCCCATTGATAAAGTGCCTGCATTGCCTTCTGTCGCGCATTGCGACGGCGTTTGGCAATACTGCCGCGAGTTTTCTGAACGTTATCAGACATCCGCTCGAACCTGTGTGCTGAGAAATGGTGATTTGTGCCAAATATTGTGTCAAATATCACACACATATCTGCGGTCAATTTTCGTTGCAAGCAAACAATCGGGCTTATGTCTGTTGCTAAAAAACGCTAGTATAGTCGGACTCAAAATTCGACGCAGACCAATCCTTCACGAATGAATAAAATCAACCCACTAAGAAGACTCGCGGCACTTGCAATCGTTGGATGCCTGGCAGGTTCCGTAAATGTTGTGGCGCAGGAAAAAACCGCAGCGACAGGCACAGAAAACAGTGAAATCACCGCCACCCTGTCCAGCAACCCCAGGGTTCAGTTGCGCACCAACCTCGGTGACCTGATCGTAGAATTGCAACCGGAAAAAGCCCCTCAGACTGTGGAGAACTTCCTCCAGTATGTCAAAGACGGGTTCTACAGTGGCACTATATTCCATCGTGTTATCGACGGCTTCATGATTCAAGGTGGCGGCTACACACTGGCGTTTGATAAAAAAGAAGTTCGAGACCCGATACCCAACGAGGCCGACAACAAACTCGACAACGTTAAATTCACCATCGCCATGGCCCGTACACAGGATCCGCACTCCGCTACTGCGCAATTTTTTATTAATACAGCAGACAACGACTTCCTCAATCACAAAGCCAAGAACGCCGCTGGCTGGGGATATACCGTTTTTGGTGAAGTCATTGAGGGTCAGGAGGTCACTGACTGGATCAGTAAAACCCCCACTGGCAGCGCCGGACCGTTCAGAAAAGACGTTCCCAAAAACCCGATAATTATCGAGGAAGCCATTCTGCTGCCCACAGAATAACCAGCACCGATCACCGAATAGCGCCGCACCAGCACTCACATACTAGAAAAGCAATTACCCGACTATGATCAGATTACACACAAACAAAGGCATCATCGATATAGAGCTCGATCACGATAAAGCACCAAAAAGCTGTGAGAATTTTCTCAGCTATGTGGACAGCGGCCACTACGACAACACAATTTTTCATCGCGTTATTCCCAGCTTCATGGTCCAGGGCGGCGGCATGACCGAAGACATGAGTCAGAAGCCGACTCAGAAATCAATCGAGAATGAAGCGGCCAACGGCTTGACCAACGATCTAGGCACCGTGGCCATGGCTCGCACCAGCGACCCGCACTCTGCAACAAGCCAGTTCTTTATCAATGTTAACACCAATACATTCCTCAACCACACCGCCCCTACCGCTGATGGCTGGGGGTACTGCGTTTTTGGCAAAGTCGTCTCCGATATGGATGTTGTCATGCAAATCTGCACCACACCCACCGGCAACGTTGCCGGTCACGGAGATGTCCCGATGGAAGCCATCATCATCGAGCGTGCGGAACGGGTAGAAGCCGCCTAGTCGGTCAGCAGCAACCAGCAATCTAGCGATAAGGTGCAGATGAACACCGTTATTATCTCCGATTTACACCTGCAGGCCAGTCACCCTGAGCTAACAGCGCTGGCCTTTTCGCTTATAGACAACATCGCAGAGCGTTGCGATCATCTGTTCATTCTCGGTGATTTGTTCGAGTATTGGCTAGGGGACGACGCCTGCGACAGCGCCGCCACAGAGGTTGCTGATCGCCTCGCCGCCATCAACCAGCAAAACGTGGCAATCACCGTGATGCACGGTAATCGGGACTTTTTGCTGGGCGAGCAATACGTGGCAGGCTTCGGCGGTACATTGATAAAAGATGACAGCGTTATCCTGGATATCGCACACCAACCCACATTGCTGCTGCACGGAGATACCCTGTGTACCGACGACAGTCAGTATCAGTTTTATCGACGCATGGTTCGTAATACCGGATGGCAGGAGGACTTCCTGGCCAAGTCCGTCAGCGAGCGTGAGGCTACCGCACGTATGATTCGAAGCACCAGCAAAGCGCGTGGCCAGCGTGCTCACAACGAAAAAATAGCCGATATCAACGAAGATACCTTTATCGACACCGTCAAGACAAACAATGTCAAACGGGTCATTCACGGGCACACGCATCGCCCTGCAATGCACCAGCATTCGCTGCATGGCGACACAATAGAACGATTGGTACTTGGTGACTGGCACGCCGATCACGCGGTGATTGCAGTGTGCGATGAACAAAACTGCGAGCTGGTAAGATGGGACGGTAAAACGCTGACACCCGTCAGCCGGTCACCGGTTGCAACTGCTCCCTGAACTCCTGTTCGAGCGCCTTAAGCTCGACCAGTTCCTCCTCAGTGAAGCCCGCTTGCAGGCGCGCGGGCTCATTAAACGGCCCTCGCAAAGCAATACGCCCATGCTTATAGAGCAGCTCTTTAAATACAATTAGCGGAGCTAAGCCACGCTGTTCACACACCCACCGAAACCAGTCATTCCCGATTCGCACATGATCAACTTCCTCTCTGAGAATTCTTTGCAGGATAAGCACAGTCTCGTGATCCCCGACCATCTCTAGTTTGTCAATAATACCCGGTGTGACATCAAGCCCTCGCGCCTCGAGCACCCTGGGCACCAGCGCCATTCTGGTCATAACATCGTAGTCCGTGGCAACGGCCATCGCCCACATTCCGCCGTGTGCCGGCAATGCGCCATAGAAACTGGACAATTGCCGCAGTCGATCTGACAGTAGTGTGAAATGCACCGACTCTTCATACGCCACGCGGGCCCAATCGCGATAGTACTGCCTTGGCATCCCCCTGAACCGATAGATCGCATCAAGCGCAAAGTTCACTGCGTTGAATTCAATGTGCGCCACCGCATGGATCAGTGCAACCCGCCCTTCAACACTACCAAGTCGCCGTCGCCTGACTTCGGTAGGCGGCACCAGCACAGGAATTGACGGTCGACCAACGTTAGAGACAGGTATCACCGGACTATCACCGGTAACGTCAAAGTCCTCTGCCTGAAGTCGGGCGCAGAGTGATTCGACCAGCATTTGCTTGTGCTGGAAGCTACAGCACAGCAGAGCCTGACGTGCCGTTGCAAATATTTCATCCATGGAAGTTAGCGGGCCTGTGGATCGAGCTTGCTAAAACTACTGAACAGAGATCGCGACAAGAGCTCCCGACCATCAAGGTGGAAATGAACCAAAGAGCGCATTAAGTCACGAACCTGCCGGGCGGTGGCCGGGTTTGCATAATCCCCTGCCTGAAGATCTATTAGCGTTTGTCCACCGATTTCAACACCGCTCTTCCCGGCCAGTTCCGCCAACACCGGGCCTTCCGGAATTCGATAGCGATAGGTTTTGTCAGTGTCAATCGGGAGGCCGGTTTCAATATCATGGTCAAGCTGCGGTGCGTAGCCAATCTGCTCAAGCAAGGTAAATTCAAACAACCGGAGTGCAATATCACGCTGATCTTCGGTATTGATCCACTCGAGCACCGGCCAGTAGCGCGCAAACAAATGAGCCGCCGGCTCATACCTGGGCACCAGATAATAAATCAGCTCGTTAATGTAATAACCACAGGCCAGCGCCATGCCCTGCAGCCGGATAAAACTACCAGCCTCTTCAACCGCCGACAGCAGTGGCAGCTCTCCGCGGCCGGTCCAGGAGACCTGCAGCATGCGAAACGGTTGCAGGATAAGAGATTTCTTCGCTTTACCGCTTTTCGCCCCGCGTGCCAGCAGCGACATGCGCCCGAACTCCGGAGTAAAAACCTCAACGATCAAACTGGTATCACGGAATGCACGAGTGTGTATTACATAGGCTGGCTGCAGATTGACTCGAGCCGCTGTCATTCAGATTCATAGCCCATGTTTTTGATCATCGTGGCATCGTCAGCCCAGCCCCCTTTCACTTTACACCACAACTCCAGGTGTACTTTGGTGTCGAAAAGTTTTTGCATTTGCTGGCGCGCGCGACTACCAATCTCTTTCAGGCTGGCGCCGTTTTTTCCGATCACAATCGACTTCTGACTTTGCTTTTCGACCCAGATAATGGCAAACACCTTTGACAATGTCGGGGTTTCTTCGAATTTTTCGATTTCAACGCTGATTGAGTAGGGGAGCTCCTGAGAAAGAAAGCGCGTCAGTTGCTCGCGCACCAGCTCCGAAGCCAGAAAGCGAGACGATCGATCTGTCAGGGTGTCTTCTGCAAACATAAACGGCGCAAGCGGCAACAGCTTCTGGATCTCGGTTTCGAGATTGTTGACGTTATCACCTTTGCTGGCAGATATAGGCAACACCGCCGCTGCCGAGTCAATATTGGTCAACCCCTGCAGCCAGGGCAACAAACGGCTTTTGGGCTGCACCTGATCCACCTTGTTTACCGCAAGAATCCAAGGGCGCTGCTGCCTTCTGACCGTCTCCAACGCCAGATCATCGTGCTCATTCCACACCAACGCCTGCACCACCAATATCATTACATCCGCTCCGGTGGCGGCTGAGGATGCGGTTTTATTCAGAACACGATTCAGTGTGCGCTTCCCGCCATGATGAATACCAGGGGTATCGATATAGACAAACTGAGTGTCGTCATTTGTGTGTATGCCAAGCAATGCATGCCGCGTGGTCTGCGGTTTATGCGCTGTAATGCTTAACTTCTGACCGATCAGCCGGTTTAGCAATGTGGATTTTCCAACATTGGGACGTCCGGAAATCGCCACATAGCCGCATCGTGTGTTCAATCGTTTTTCATCTTGTTTGCCCGCTACATTAGTCCGGTCAGCGCGAACCCGGTTGACCGGATTATAGTGCGAGCGCAAGTCTGAAGCGCGCTTATTTAACCAACCAACGCACTCACACTGCTAACTATGCCGACCGGGCAGCTATTGCTGCCCGGCGATATGATCGAGGACACGTTGCGCGGCCCCTTGCTCTGCCCTGCGCCGACTGGAGCCAACCGCCGTAATTTCGACATCAAGGCTGGCGATGGCGCAGCGTACGGTAAATTCACGTTGGTGTGCATCTCCCCGCGTTTCGACGAGAGAATACTCAGGAATTGGCATTTTGCGCCCCTGCAGGTATTCCTGGAGGCGGGTTTTGGGATCTTTCAGTGGTTCATCGGAAGGCAGATTTCGAAGTCGCTCACGGTACAGGAAGCAGATTGTCCGCGACACCGAATCAAATCCGCCATCCAGATACACCGCACCAATCAATGCTTCTACGGCATCGGCCAGGATAGACTCGCGTTTGAAGCCACCGCTTTTAAGCTCACCGGACCCAAGCATCAGCCGCTCACCGAGTTCTATTTCGCGAGCAATTTCCGCTAACGTGACTCCGCGCACCAGATTGGCTCGAAGGCGACTGAGTTGCCCTTCCTGATAGTCCGGCCGCAACCGGTAAATCTCTGAGGCAATGACAAAGTTGAGGGCCGCATCGCCTAGAAATTCCAACCGTTCATTGTTAGAACGACCGGCACTGCGATGGGTTAGAGCCGCTTTAAGAAAGGACAGATCTGAAAACTCGTGATCGAGTTTTTTTGCAAAGTATGCAGAGTCGGTAATCAAGCGCTTCCATAGTCAAGCCTGGCTGGAACGACACACCCACGGCCAGTGTAACCGCCGCCCGGTCAGCCATTGTCAGGCGACCGGTTGCGTACAGGAAACCTAGTTAGTGAATTGCTCGTCGAACCCTGCCACGATCTCGAGATTATACAAAAGTTTCCGACGCTCTTCATACTTGACATCAACGATCAGAGTGCCACTCGGGTCGCGCCCCACCTTGACGACCTCGGAGGTTTCGAGGTGGCCGAGGTTATTATTCTTAAACTGCCCGTCAATAGCCTGTATCAATTCGCGTTTCGGGCGCTTTCTCAGGGTATCTTCTGCGACGATATCCGCGACAATATTGCCAAGCAGATGGTTGTTAAAATACACCGGCACCAACTGCCAGCCGGTAATAGCGAAAAAACCGCCGATGACGAATACCAGAGCCCATTTAATCATTAGTGCCGCCTAGTTAATGCTCTCGCCAATCCTGCCCCACCGCACGCCTCCGTTTTCCCAGTTGAAATGCATCCATACAAGGAAAGCTTTTCCAACCAAGTGATCTTCGGGCACAGTTCCCCAGTATCGGCTGTCGTTACTGTTATCTCTATTGTCTCCCAATGCAAAATACATTCCCTCGTCGACCTGGACTTCAAAGTTCCTCGGGTTGGAACCACGGTTGTTCAGGATTTTGTGTTCGACCCCTGAAATATCCTCGATGATCTCGACCGTCGGCGCAGTCCCCTCATCCGGATCATCGTAATTACCAACAATTTGTTGCGCTGCCAACACGCCATTGACGTAGAGTTTCCGATCCCGATACTGCACCAGATCCCCGGGCACACCCACTATCCTCTTGATGTAGTCCAGTGAGGGGTTGTTAGGAAATCGGAAAACCGCAACATCACCGCGCTCAGGTTTGCCGGTATTGAGAATTTTCTTATGCAATACCGGTAGTCGGACACCATAGGCAAATTTGTTCACAAGGATGAAATCCCCCACCAGCAGCGTTGGCTTCATCGATCCTGAAGGAATTCGAAAGGGCTCAAAAATAAATGACCGCAACACCAGAACCAGCAACAGCAACGGAAAAAACGAACGGGCATATTCAACCGGCAAGCTCTCCGGCCGCTTGGCGATCACCGAGCCGATAAACCAGACCACACCACACACCAGTGTAAAAATAACCAGCAGTAAAGAAAAATCTATGTTCATTGTTGTTATGAGCCTCGCCCCTGGTGTGGTTTCACTTATAGCGTTGTCAAAACCAGGTGGGTACATTGCCACCTTTCCGAACACCCGCTAGCAAGGCAAAGCCTTTGGGGAATAATAATTGATTTTAAAATTTCCGACACGACTGCGCTCTGATCGGCCGGCTAACCGCCCGACTTGTTGTCAACCTGCAGCACAGCCAGAAAAGCTTCCTGTGGAATCTCTACACGGCCAATTTGCTTCATGCGTCGCTTACCGGCTTTTTGTTTTTCCAGCAGTTTCTTCTTACGGGTGATATCTCCGCCGTAGCACTTGGCGGTAACATTTTTTCGCAACGCTTTAACGTTGCTGCGCGCGATGATGTGCGTACCGATCGCCGCCTGTACCGCCACATCAAACATCTGCCGGGGGATCAGTTCCTTCATTTTCTCGGCAAGGTCCCTCCCCCGTGATTGCGACCGCTCGCGATGCACAATAACTGCCAGTGCATCAACCGTTTCGCTGTTGATCAACACATCCACCTTGACAAGATCTGCTGCCTGAAATCGTAAAAAACTGTAGTCAAACGAGGCGTAGCCACGGCTGACTGATTTTAGACGATCGAAAAAATCCAGCACTACTTCACTCAGCGGTAGCTCGTAGGTCAGCGCCACCTGACGCCCGACATACTGCATGTTCTTTTGTACACCACGCTTTTCCACGCACAGGGTGATAACGTCGCCGAGGTACTGCTGGGGCACCAGAATATTGGCCTGAATGATCGGCTCCCGAACCTCATCGAGCAAATTCGGCGCAAGTAACTGTGACGGATTGTGGATGAAGCTGATCTCGCCTTTGTTGTCGAGCAATTCGTAAATTACCGTAGGCGCTGTGGTAATCAGATCGAGCTGGTACTCCCGCTCAAGTCGCTCCTGCACTATTTCCATGTGCAGCATACCCAGAAAGCCACAGCGGAATCCAAAGCCCAGCGCCGTGGAGACCTCTGGCTCATAGGCCAGTGCGGAATCGTTCAAACGCAACTTCTGCAACGCGTCGCGGAACGACTCGTAGTCATCAGAGCTGACAGGATACAAGCCGGCAAACACACGCGGCTGAACTTCTTTAAATCCGTCAAGCGGGGTGTCGCATTGGCGGTTCTCAAGGGTGATGGTGTCGCCCACGCGTGCAGCATCGATCTCTTTGATGCCTGCGATAACATAGCCAACCTGCCCCGTTTGCAGTTCGGTTGTTTCATGGCGCTTAGGTGTAAATACCCCGACAGAATCAACCTGAAACGACCTGCCAGTCGACATGATACGCATTTTATCGCGCTTCTTAATGCCGCCGTTGACAATACGAATCAGCGAAATTACACCGACAAAATTATCAAACCAAGAGTCGATAATCAGCGCTTGCAGTGGGGCCTCACGATCCCCTTTCGGGGGCGGCACTCGCTCCACCAGCATCTCAAGAACTTCTTCAATGCCCTCACCGGTTTTGGCGCTGCAATGCACGGCATCGTGCGCCTCAATACCAATAATTTCTTCTATTTCGTCAACGACCCGCTCCGGATCAGCGGCAGGCAGATCGATTTTATTCAATACCGGAATGACTTCGAGGTCCTGCTCGATAGCGGTGTAGCAGTTGGCGACACTTTGCGCCTCAACTCCCTGCGACGCATCTACTACGAGCAGTGCCCCTTCACAGGCAGCAAGTGATCGTGAAACCTCATAGGAAAAATCGACATGACCCGGCGTATCGATAAAATTCAACTGATAGGTTTCCCCATCCCGGGCTTTGTAAGACAGCGAGACCGACTGAGCCTTGATCGTAATGCCGCGTTCCCGCTCCAGATCCATAGAGTCGAGCACTTGATCCGACATCTCTCGGACTGACAGACCGCCACAATCCTGAATGAATCGATCTGCAATGGTGGACTTTCCATGATCGATATGCGCGATGATGGAAAAATTTCTGATATTTGCCTGTTCCATCAAAGGGCACAACGCTCAACATCAAGAATTTTTCTCAACGCTACCAAATCAAGAAAATGCCGACAGATTTCAACATTATTGTGCATCAAC
>CALKXD010000257.1 GCA_938003855.1 uncultured Granulosicoccaceae bacterium
GTCAGGGCTATTCGACAGTCAAAGCAAGAAAGATAGGTCCTTGGGGTCTCTGGACCAGCACTGCTATGGACGAATTTTCTTCAAGCCCCTGCATGGCCGCATCGAAATCATCGGTTGACTCGATACGTGCATTGTCAATCATTGTCAGCACATCTCCGGTGCGAATACCCGCCTGTTGCGCTGGTCCGTCACTTACCGCGGAGACCACCACGCCGCCGCTGTCAAGTGACAGAGATTCACGGATCTGGTCATCGAGCGGCTCTATTTCGATTCCCAGCTTGTTCTGAACCTTTGGTGTTGGTGCCCGACCGCTTTGGGCCAGTTCATCGGCCCCGGGTAATTCACCGATGACCACTTCCAGCGAGACTTCTTCACCACCACGAATCACCTCGACACTGGCACTGCCACCGGCGCGTACCTGCCCAACCAGCGGCGGTAGCGAACTGGATTTATCAACATAACCGCCATTGAACCCGACGATGATGTCGCCGACCTGTAAATCGGAATTGGCCGCCGGACTATCAGGCAGAATACGTGAAATCAGCGCACCATGAGCGGTGGCCATAGAGAACGATTCGGCCAGCTCACGGGTGACTTCCTGAATAATGACGCCCAGCCAACCTCGCGACACTTTGCCACTGTCTTTCAGCTGATCAGCGATATCCACCGCCATTTCAATCGGAATCGAGAAAGACAGCCCCATAAAACCGCCAGTACGGCTATATATTTGCGAGTTAATTCCCACCACTTCACCATCAAGATTAAACAGTGGGCCGCCTGAATTCCCCGGATTGATAGCGACATCAGTCTGGATAAACGGCACATAATTCTCGCGGGGCAGCGAGCGGCCGGTGGCGCTGACAATACCTGCAGTGACGGAAAAATCGAAACCAAATGGTGAACCAATGGCCAGCACCCATTCACCGACTTTCAATTCACTGGACTTGCCGATGCGAGCTGCGGGTAATCCTTCAGCGTCGATTTTCAATACGGCAACATCAGAACGGGCATCTTTGCCGATCAAAGTGGCGACATACTGTCGTCTGTCGTGTAGCCGCACAATGATCTCCTCTGCACCGTCAATCACGTGATTGTTAGTCAGCACAAAGCCGTCGGTTGAGATTATAAAACCGGATCCAAGTGAGTCGGAATCGAACTGCTGTTTTTGAGTGCCAGGCTCTTGTTGCTCCAGAAACTTCTTGAAAAACTCACCAAATGGTGAGTTTTCAAGGTCAGGCATATTCTGTTGCTGCCGCTGCCTCATTGCTTCCGACTTCGCAGTCGTACTGATGTTCACTACTGACTTATGATTCTGCTCTACCAACTCGGTGAAGTCTGGCAAATTAGCGTGCGACGTGCTGGTCATTGCGACCATTACGACGGCGGCCAATACCAATGCACGCGCGCTGAAGATGCGAAACCGTTTGACTGTGGTAACCATGTCTAATTCTCCTGAATCAGGAATTCTTTATCGTGACCAACGCTCATCGATCATTGTTTCAGAGTGACTGGATTGAGCCTTCGACCACACAGCGCAGGATACGGTGAGAGAGCGCCAATGGCCTCTGATCAGTTGTCAGCCTGTTGCCGGGGAGTTCGTTGCCTGCTCTCAGCCTGAAGCACGGTGATTTTTGTACTCAGGTTGACAGCTCCACCTTCGCGCATCACTGTTTTCACTATCAGAAAACCCGCCAGCAAACCCAGCAACGCCGAAACTGCGGCCACTGTATCCGCTCCAGGGACAAACCATTCGGATGCAACTGAGAATAATAGCATAAGGAGCAAAGGCAGGAGGTAAACCAGCAATGACAGGATGATCAACGTGACTGAAGGTAGTTGAACGCTAAGCGAATCGCCCGGTCGGGGAATCGGTCCATTCAACCGCAGATTGGCAATGTTCAGTTGCATCGCACGTTGGCCCAGACCGGTGCCACCGTCACAGCCTGCCCGACACCCGGAGCATTTGTCGGTATCCACTGACAGGATTAGCTCATCTGCTCTCGAAGACTCAATGGTCATGGAGCGGTTGACGGTTACAGGAAATGCAGGCAAGTCAGTAATGGGATTATCCAGGCGCAAAATGACCGGTCATACTGCTGCTCAAAGCTCTTTCAGTGACAGCGATTCACCGAGCATTCTCACAGTCGCCAGTGGGACTTCCCCAACCACGGTCGCGTGCCACTTATCGCGCATCACGCCGTAGGCGTTGACTGCCCCCATCGCCGTGGCGCCGTGCAAAATGCCGCCGGAGGAATCGTCTTGCGCATCACTGATGAACACCGACAGCGAAGCCAGTCCATCCGAGTACATCAACCGTCGCACTGTAAAACCGGTACCTGCGACCGGGGTCACTTTATTGGAGACCAGCGCAAAACCCGCCGGCAAGGCCAACTCGTGTATCCCCGGGATACTCTCAGCGGAACCTGCCAGCACGGGCTTCAGATCTTCGACACTGGTCATCCATTTATACTCCTTTCCTTTGGTCGAGGCCGCAAACATCTGCAACGGCATCGTGGCTGGAAAACGGACATCAGTAAACATAACCTGCTCTACCATCCTCCCTGTACTGTCACTCATTGCCGAGCGAAGCAACAGGAATTTTTCTTCATCTACCCACAATCGATACCCGTAACGATAATCATCAAGGGGAGTGATATCAATAACCTCAGCAAACCGGCCGGCAACCCGGGCGCGGCCGATTGATCGGAATCGATAGTGCTCCTCGAGCTCAGTCAGCTGAGCCGGATCGAAGGTCGGGAATGGCGTTCTAGGCTGCGCTTTGCTGACAATCACTGATTTGGTGCCAGGCCAGATGCAAACTACGCTGTCCGCATTCCGGATGATCTCGCGAGCCTCACCATTAAGTGACACCAGACGCTCATGCTCCACCCCTCCCATCTTGCTATGGAAGATCTGCATGGATTCGACTTCCCGGTCATGGATGTATACAAAGGTGCCTGTGTAAGTAAGATTCTGCATCGCAGCAGACATCTTCTCAATCCAGTCACGGCCTTCCCGGGCACTGCGAATCTCACCACCACCTGCAAAGGCATTTGCTGATGAGTCACCGCTTATTACCATCGGCGATGCCAGCAATCCGCACAGAACAAGCCCCGCCGCAGTCAGACGACCCGCGCCGTACCGGAGAGAGCTCACCTTAGAAACTATCATTGGTTCCCGATACTGAATCGTAGGAAACCACGCGGGAATGCGCCAGCATACCGTGCACCTTACCCATCGCCGCATCCTCTAGATGATTTGTCAACAATGAGTTCAGCCGCTGCTCGACGAGGGAATTTCTTGGTGTTTGCTCATTACCGCGCCAACGGGTGCCGGAACCAGATATTAAAACTGCCGGCAACACACGTCCTTGGGAGTAATCTGGGGCCAACGACATCTCGGGGGCCGGCTCTGCCTCGGCTGGCTGAAGCTGGGCGACGGTAACTACGCTGGCTCCTTGCTGGTCAAATTGATTCAGATTTACCCCAACGAAAACTGCAGCTGCACTCGCGGCCATCGCCAGGCCGGCGACTGGCATCCAGTGACGCCGCCTGCTGCGGCCGCCATCGGCGATCGGTACAATATTGTTGCTTTCGTTGTCTGCCGCGGCTTGCATACCTTCCTGCTCAGGCATACCCGGAAGCCCTTCCATCTCCAGCTTGCGGTTCAGCTGAACTGCAAAGTCTGTTGATAGAGTGGGAGTGTAGTCGCGCTGCATTACATCTCTGATCAGATGGTAGCGCTGCCAGGTTTTTTGCAGGTGCTCATCGCTGGCAATGCTAACGGCCGGAGCGTTATCTTTGGTATCATATTCGCCATCCATAAAGGCAGACAGCTGCTCGTCTGAGTCGAAATCTTGAAATTCTTTTGCCATCATATCAGATCTGTAGTTTCAGTCTCGTCCAATAGCGGACGCAACTGCTGGTCTATTGCCTCACGTGCCCGAAATATGCGGGATCTGACGGTGCCGATCGGGCACTCCATGATCACTGCGATCTCGTCGTAAGACATTCCCTTCAATTCTCTGAGGGTAATTGCCATTTTTAGTTCATCGGGCAATCCATCAATTGTCTTATTAACTACCAGCGCAATCTGATCCGTCATTAACTCGCGCTGCGGATCTGCTACATCATGCAAGGCGCTCGCCGTAGCGTATTGCTCCGCCTCCGCCGCATCAGTGCCTTCGGTTATACGCCGCGACATTGAGGCCAAATGGTTTTTGGCGGTATTAATCGCAATCCTGTACAACCATGTATAGAACGCGCTGTCACCTCGAAAGTTCCCCAGCCCGCGATAGGCCTTGATGAAAGCTTCCTGTGTCACATCTTGTACTTCGGCATGATCATGAACAAACCTTGATACAAGGCTTGCGATTTTGTGCTGGTACTTCAACACAAGCAGGTCAAACGCCTTTTTCTCGCCGCCCTGCACACGCCTGACCAGAGCAAGATCATTGTCCTTTTCGCTCATTTATGGTTCAACGCAAGGTCTGAGGCATGTTAGCTGCAATACGCAGTCGCAAATGTACTTTCTTTAACATAGCGTTATTTTTATCATTTTTCTGTTATCAATCAGGAGAATTATTCGATTGGTGATCTGCGACGCACCCCACAGGGTGACTCTGCCTGCATCACTCCGCACTATCAGCGAAAGAAATGCTGTCGATAATGACGCAACTCGTTGATTGAATCGCGAATATCGCTCAAGGCCAGATGCAGTCCTGCTTTCACAACGCTTCCATGGACGTCCGGCGCCCACCGTTTGGCGAGTTCCTTCACACTGCTGACATCCAGATTGCGATAGTGGAAATACGCCTCCAGCATCGGCATGTACCTCGCCATGAAGCGTCGATCCTGACAAATACTGTTACCGCACATAGGGCTGACACCACTTTCAACCCATTGAGACAGGAATTCCACGGTTACTTTTTCCGCATCCTGCTCTGACTGGCTGCTACTCTGTACTCGCGCAACCAACCCCGAATTGTTGTGATGGGTGGTGTTCCATTCATCCATTGCGTCAAGTACAGAGGCTTGCTGATGAATCGCAACGACAGGTCCTTCGGCTAATATTTCCAGATCTGAATCCGTTATGATGGTGGCAATTTCAATAATTCGATCTTTTTCAGGCTCGAGACCGGTCATTTCGAGATCGATCCAGATCAGATTAGAGGGCGAAACCTGGCTCATTTGCGCAGCACTCCAGAGGTTAGTTTGGAAAAATATCGCGAGTCCGGGGCACGCAGCGTAGAATACAGCCTCCACCCAACGACGCTATTGTCTCGTTTAAATCCACCCGTAGCAACAAAGTTAGCAAATGAAGAATTGACTAGCGCAACCATTGGCCTCCTGCCATGAAATCACCAGCCAACAGCAACGCTCGTGTTGTCGCCAACTACGGCAGCGAGTTAGTACTAATGGATGAAAATCAGAAGTACCTGACAGCATCCCCCTTGAAAAAGCTTGGTCTACTGGTCTGTGGTGACATCGTCGGCTACTACCATGAGGGCGGAATCAACCGGGTAACCTCGGTACTTGAACGCTCCGGCACACTATCACGCACTGATCGCCGTGGGCAGGCCAAACCGGTCGCCGCCAATATTACTCAACTGGTCGCCGTTACCGCCCCCAAACCTCCGTTCGACCCGCTCCTGCTTGACCGCTACACCGTTGCCGCACGCCATATCGACGTCGATTTGCTGATCGTCATTAACAAGGTGGACGCTCTTGATGACGAAACCCGTGAAACGGCGCAGCATCTGCAAGACACTTACCACGAAATCGGTTACCGGGTAATCCGCTGCAGTACTAAAACATTGCAAGGTATCGATGAACTCCGGCACCAGTTAGCCGGGCAAGTATCAATACTGGTGGGCCAATCCGGCGTGGGTAAGTCATCGCTTTTAGCGGAGTTGCTGCCGGAGCAGGAAATCAAAGTGGGTGCCTTGTCAGAAAACTCGGGCCTCGGAAAGCATACAACGACGGTGACCACCTGGTTTAATCTGCCCGACGGTGGTGCCATGATCGATTCCGCCGGTGTCCGCCAGTTTGGATTGGACCATCTCAATGATTTTGATTTGCAACTGGGCTTCAAAGAGATTTGCGAATTGGCCACCAGCTGCAGATTCAACGATTGCAAGCACACCATTGAACCTGACTGCGCCGTCTTAAAAGCGCTCGAGGATCAATCTCTGGCCCAACAGCGATACAATCATTTCATCCGAATGCGCGATGATCCGAATTAACACCCCCACGGAAGGATAGACAGTGCACCAGCATACCGGCACACACACCGCACCTTTGTAGAACCCCGGCACCGATCGCAACGGCAACTTCCCCTAGCAACCTGCACACTACAACTAACCCGGGGTTGTCGGGCCAGCGCTTCGGCCACAGCGCTATTCTGGACCATTCGCAGACTGCCATCTGGAATCGAGCGCGAAATCGTTTATAATTGGCTGTTGCACTGAATTGCCTGTCAGTCCCGACGCTCCGAAAATTCAGTTTTCAGTACACACAAACTCATCCACCATCCTATTTTGAGCTGATTCATTTCGACGATCTCTCGTTCAAGTGTATCCAGCCACAACAAGGCTCCACACCGATGTCTGAACAATCGAAAATCATCTACACATGGACAGATGAAGCACCCGCGCTCGCGACACTTTCCTGGCTTCCTATCGTGAAGGCCTACACCTCTGTGGCGGGCGTCAGCGTTGATACCTCCGATATTTCACTTTCCGCACGTATTCTCAGCGCCTTTAGTGACACTCTTCCGCAAACCCAAAAAGTAGAAAACAATCTGGCAGCGTTGGGAGAACTCGCCAAAACACCGGAAGCCAACATCATCAAGCTGCCCAACATCAGTGCTTCGGTGCCACAACTGAAAGCTGCAATTAAAGAGCTGCAGGATGCCGGCTACCCGATCCCGGACCATCCGGACTCGCCTGAAAACGATGAGCAAACAGACCAGCGCAACCGCTATAACACGGCCAAAGGCAGTGCCGTAAACCCGGTACTGCGCGAGGGTAACTCAGATCGCCGGGCCCCGGCAGCGGTGAAGAATTATGCCCGGAAAAACCCGCATTCTATGGGAGCCTGGACTGACCAGTCGAAAACCCACGTAAGCACGATGCAGTCCGATGATTTCCGAAGCAATGAAAAATCGACCACCTTCGCCAACGCTGACAACTTAACTGTCACGCACATTGCCGCCGACGGTAAGGCGACGGTGATGGTCGAGTCGATCCCCGTGCTGGCCGGTGAAATTGTCGATGCCACTTTTATGAGTCGACGTGCATTGCTGGCTTTCCTGGAAGCACAGATCGACGAGGCAAAAGAACAGGGAGTGCTGTTTTCGCTGCACTTGAAAGCCACCATGATGAAAATCTCCGACCCGATAGTGTTCGGTCATGCGGTGCGGGTGTTTTTCAAAGAGGTGTTTGACAATCACGCCGACGCACTAGACCGGGCCGGTGTTAACGTGAACAACGGATTCGGTAACTTATTGAGCCAGATTGAATCTCTCGCCGATGACGAGCGCAACGCCATCCTGAAGACAATAGAGCGCGTCTACGAACAGCGTCCCGACATTGCCATGGTTAACTCTGACAAGGGCATAAGTAATCTGCACGTACCGAGTGACATCATCGTCGACGCCTCTATGCCGGCGATGATTCGAAGTTCGGGGAAAATGTGGAACCACGAAGGCGCACAGCAAGATACCAAAGCCGTCATTCCAGACAGCAGTTACGCTGCCCTGTATCAGTCCACCATAGATTTTCATAAGCAGCATGGTGCATTCGATCCGGCAACCATGGGTACCTGCCCGAATGTGGGACTGATGGCACAGAAAGCCGAGGAGTATGGTTCCCACGATAAGACTTTTGAATGTATCGATGATGGCGTAATTCGTGTGACCAACAGTGCCGGCGAAGCCGTATTCGAACACACCGTCGAACGCGGTGATATCTGGCGTGCGTGCCAAGTAAAGGATGCACCGATTCAAGACTGGGTAAAGCTTGCAGTCAGTCGCGCTAAAGCCACTAACTGGCCAACCGTATTCTGGCTCAATCAGGACCGCGCGCACGACGCTGAATTGATAGCAAAGGTAAACACCTACCTTGCAGATCACGACACCAGTGGCCTGACCATTAAAATAATGTCTGTCCCCGACGCCACCGCTTATACGTTGGAGCGTATTCTCAACGGCGAAAACACGGTATCGGTGACCGGTAATGTGCTGCGCGACTATCTTACTGACTTGTTCCCTATTCTTGAACTCGGCACCAGCGCAAAAATGCTTTCGATTGTGCCGCTGATGAACGGCGGCGGGCTATTCGAAACCGGGGCTGGCGGCTCAGCACCAAAGCATGTTCAGCAGTTTGAAGAGGAAAACCACTTACGTTGGGATTCACTTGGTGAATTCCTCGCGCTCGCGGTATCTCTGGAACACCTTGCAGAGAATAGTAATAACGCCCAGGCGCAAACACTTGCCACAGCACTCGACACCGCGACCGAGCAACTCCTCACTACTGGCAAGTCGCCCTCGCGCAAGGTCGGCGAACTCGACACTCGCGGCAGCCACTTTTATCTCGCTCTATATTGGGCGCAGGCGCTCGCCGCACAAAACGACGACGCGGATCTCGCCAGTCGTTTTGAACCGCTGGCAGAGGCGCTGGCAAGCAACGAGCAAACCATCATTGCTGAGTTGTCAGAGGTGCAAGGGCAGGCAGTTGATATTGGCGGCTACTACCATCCCGACCTGGAACGCGGCAGCATGGCAATGCGGCCGAGTACCACTCTAAACACCCTGATTGATAACTTCGCCTGACAGTAGCCAATGGCCGGTTGCACCCGTAACCGGCCTTGACCGCAGCGAACATCCCCAGCTGTGCTCAACGCTGTGTCGGGTGCACCGGAAACACTACGCTAAACTGGACTGAATTCCGACCCGGAATATTATTAGCAGCCACTGTTGCCTCGTGATACTCGGCTATCAATCGCACGATATAGAGACCCAACCCCATGTGCGGTTGATCATCGCGTACCACACGCTCCGTTACCATTGGCGAAAACAACTCATTGCTCATACCAGCGGGCAGCCGTGACCCCTGATTCTCAACCGTAACCGACACAAGCCCCCGCTCGCATTGCAACCCCAGTGTAATCGTGCTTTGCTCCGGGCTGAAATCAACGGCGTTTGACAACAACTTGTCCATCATTTGATGCAACAGTTCAACCGACGCGCAAACCTCCCCCAGCCCGGATCCCTGTATGTATAGCGCCACCTCCCGGTCAGGGTAGGTGTTGTCGTAAAGTTCCCTGGCAACCACGATCCATTCTCTCAGATCAATACGGCCTTTCTCTGAGCGCGTGATGGTCTGTTCGATACTGGTGGCTTCAGAGAGGTTACGGATAAGCTTCTGCAAACGCGCTGCCCCCTGCCCGGCCCGGTCAATCGAAATTCTTGATCGCTCATCAAGCACACTCCGATCTATATTTTCCAGTGATGTAGTAACCACGCTTAACGGGGTTCGAAGTTCATGCGATAACCGGGAACCCAGCGACTGCAAGTATCCCGTGTAGTTTCCCAGCCGCTGAGTAATGCTGAAAAAACTCCTCGATAGGTCGCCAATTTCGTCGCGCGCCGCAGACACCGTAAACTGGCCGGTTATCTGGCCATCTACAGCAACCACACTTTCGATACCATCTCGAAGCCGGCGAATTCGATAAGACAAATAAGACGCAAACAAAATCAACACCGCCGCGACCACCAGAAAAGCAATGCCGATAATCTTAACCAGGCGCAGGATGGAGGTCTCGGTGAATGAGGTCAGTGATGCACGCGGTTGCTGTACAAACAGGTAACCAAGTACCTCGCCGTCGCTTTCAATTTTCTGCACCGACGATCGAAAAACACGCCCGTACCGATCGCGTAGAAACTGTGCCGTGACGGATAACCGCTCGAAGAGCTTGAATTCATAGTGACCCAACATGCCATCATCGATTCCCGGCAGTCGATTCGCCGTTAGCTGTCTTTCCAGCGACCAGGCAATAAATCGATAAACCAGCGCGTCGAACAGATTGGCGTTTATCGCCTCAAATTCGCGGACCTCAGCATCCGGCATGCGCTGATCTGAATCCGCCACCAGCCACCCTTGAGCATCAAATACCCGCAGGCGCATGCCGGGTTTGGTGTATCCCGCCAGTAGATCATCAAAGTTGCCGTCGATAAACTTCAGTTGCCCGACATCGTCACGCTCCGCGGGATCGAACATACCGGTCCAGCGCCCGACGCCTGATGGCTGATCAATATCAACAACCGATATACCGAATTGCCCCTCCAACGGGTTGGGTATGCGCAACTCGACGTTGTAGCCACCTGGTGACTCGACCATGGTCGCCCGATACTCCTGATCCTCCAGAACCGGGCGTTCACCCTCAAACTCTGGCCCGTAATAACGCCCCACCGTCTCACCGGGTGCCGACCAACGAAAGGTATAACGGCGAATAGCACCATCACCGCTCAGCACACGAACGATGATGTTATCGCCGGTGGCAATTGCCCGCCGGCTGGCTCGATGGTACTGAATTTTATCGTCGGTCACGCGGATGAACAAATACAAACGCCCGTTGCGCATTGCCGCCGTCGTTGTAAACGACGAGGCCACAGCCAGATCTTCCGGCTCAACGCGCACTTTATTCTGTGCATAATGAAAGTCGCGCGCGAGTAGTTCAACCGCACTCCAGTCATGTGCATACCCATCAAGCAGAATGGCACTATCCAGCTCAGACACCAATAGTGTTTTCGACACCGGACGCACCCGCAACTGCCGCCATTGCGGGTATCCGGCCAGGGCGCTAGCCGCCGTTGCGGCCTGCGCATCCGAGGACACCAGTAAACTCTCACGCAAATTCCGGTCGAGTTCGACAATAAAAACAAAGGTGGCCCACGGCAGAATCAATAGCGACAGGCTCACCACCATGAGCTGCAGTCGCAGCGTCACGAGTGCAGGCTCGACGGCGAAATTTGCTGATTCAACCCGCTGAACAACCGTTTAGCGATCAGGTACGTCAAACCAGTCAAACGGCCCCCAACAACCAGCGATATCCCATTCCGTAGGCCGTCTCAATGTGATCAAACCCGGCATCACTTGCGATAAACTTTTTTCTGATTCGCTTGATATGCGAGGTAATTGTAGCGTCGTCCAGCACAACATTGGCCGCCTCCATTAATTGCTGCCGGGATTTCACATGCCCGGGATGACGGGCCAGTGCGTGTACCATCCACAGCTCAGTAACGGTGAGCGCCAGCGGCTCACCTCGCCAGAGGACCGTCATGCGCTTCATATCAAGTTGTAATTCGCCGACGGTGACTAAGTCCTCGGGCATATCGGGCTGACTGAACGCATCAAGCCGCCGGAACAAGGCAACCACACGAGCCGCCAAATGGGCAAGACTAATATCCTTGGTCAGGTAATCGTCGGCACCTAACCGCAACCCGGAAATTGTATCGAGCTCGGAATCACGAGCGGTCAGAAAGACGATCGGCAGCAATGGTGCCTGACTCCGCAGGTGCCTGCACAGTTCAAAACCCCCTTCTATTTCATCCCCAAGCCCCACATCTATGATCGCCAGATCCGGTAATTTCTCGGAAAAAGCGACCATCGCCTGCGGACGGTCAGAATAGACAGAGACCTGATAGCCGTAACGCTCGAGGGCATCCTGGTAATTGGCCTGTAATGCCGGCTCATCTTCAACAATCGCTATGTGTCGGCGCATAAACCAGCCCGTAAATGAGGAGAAGCAGAGTATGTACTGTCCATTTCACCTGAGTCAAAAGGAGGTAAGCACGTCAACCTGCGTGCGATTTGAACAGACGATAGGAGGTCAACGGCATTCCGCTGACAAACAACCAGGCCAGGTATCACTTTGCATAATGCCCACAGTGACTTCCGTGCCGCGCATTGTTTATACTCCGCCAGTTCATACGGAATCTGAAATTTTCCGGCTCACTGGTGGCATTGTGCATTGTGTGTGCCCGCATCGTCGGCAGAGATAGTTAAATCGGTCGCTAACTCTATAATCCTGCAACGGATTTTCCGGCACATTAGTTTCAACAACAGATTTCCACCATCTTCCGAATTTTGCTAAAGCGAGAAACCAAGTGAGTACTGAAAGAGAATCAATGGAGTTCGACGTCGTCATCGTCGGAGGCGGCCCGGCCGGACTTTCCACTGCCTGCCGTTTGATGCAACTCGCGCAGGAGAAGGAAACCGAACTATCCGTTGTTGTGCTGGAAAAAGGTTCTGAGATCGGAGCTCACATTCTGTCCGGGGCAATTCTCGAACCGACCGCCATGAACGAGTTGTTTCCGGACTGGAAAGAACGTGGCGCGCCCCTGAATACCGCAGTCACCGGCGACGAAATGCACTTTTACACCAATATGGAAAAATCCATAAAGGTACCTAACGCACTGATTCCCAAGCCAATGCACAACGACGGAAACTACATCGTTAGTCTTGGTAACGTGACACGTTGGCTCGGAGAGCAGGCCGAAGCGCTTGGTGTAGAAATTTTCCCGGGCTTTGCTGCCGCCGAGATTCTGTATAACGCTGATGGCAGTGTCGCCGGAGTTGCGACCGGCGATATGGGCGTTGGCACTGACGGCGAGCAAAAAGACTCGTTCGAACCCGGCATGGAGTTACGCGCCAAATACACGGTCTTTGCCGAAGGCTGCCGGGGTCATCTCGGCAAGCAACTGATCAGTCGCTTCAATCTCGATGGCGGAAAAAGCCCACAGCACTATGGCATTGGCTTAAAAGAGCTGTGGAAAGTCAGTGAGGACAAGCATCAGCCGGGCCTGGTGGTTCACGGCGCTGGCTGGCCTCTGGGCGAAAGCGGTGCCACCGGCGGATCTTTCCTCTACCACCTTGAAGATCAGCAGGTCGTGGTAGGGTTGATTGTTGATCTCAGTTACGACAACCCGCATCTGAGCCCATTTGACGAATTTCAGGTCTTCAAGCAACACACCAGCGTAAAGTCGGTACTTGAGGGGGGCGAGCGAATCGCTTATGGCGCTCGCGCCATCGTCAAAGGCGGCCTGAATTCACTGCCCAAAATGAATTTCCCGGGTGGTTTGCTGGTCGGCTGTGATGCCGGAACACTGAATTTCTCAAAGATTAAGGGCAGCCATACCGCAATGAAAAGCGGAATGATCGCCGCAGAAACTTTGTTCACTGAACTTTCCACGAATCCGGACAGTTCAGCGCGGGATCTGGCGGCCTTCGCCAGCAACTTCAATGACAGCTGGCTTTATAAAGAACTTCATTCATCACGAAATTTCGGGCCGGCAATGCATAAGTTCGGTACCTACCTCGGCGGCGCATTTAACTTTATCGACCAGAACCTGCTCGGCGGCAGAATGCCTTTCACTCTGAAAGACGACGTCCCCGACCACGCGACCTTAAAGCCGGCTGCGGACAGCAATATGATTCATTATCCCCGACCGGACGGCAAAATCAGTTTTGACAAACCGAGCTCAGTATTTTTATCGAATACCAACCATGAAGAAGACCAGCCTTGTCATCTGACGCTGGCAGATGCCTCGATTCCGATTTCGACAAATCTACCAACGTGGGCAGAACCCGCTCAGCGCTATTGCCCGGCTGGTGTGTACGAGGTTATTGAAAAAGAAGGCGAGAAACTATTCCAGATCAACGCGCAAAACTGTGTGCACTGTAAAACCTGTGATATCAAAGACCCAAGCCAGAATATTACCTGGGTCACACCCGAGGGTGGTGGGGGGCCGAATTACCCGAATATGTAAGCAAAACTATAAGTTGAGCACCCCGCATTGCCCGGGGTGCTCATATCACCTGGATTTAGTGCTACTCACATCTCACTGAAACAGCGTCGATTCCCGGGGCTACCTGGCAACTGTCGATCCCCTGACCACCATCGGTGACCCTGTCATTACCCGCCTGCGCCCGCACGTCGTCGTTACCGGGGCCGCCATAGACTTCATCAGCACCATCCCCTCCACGCACGATGTCGTTGCCACCCTGACCTGATACCCGGTCATTGTGATCACCGCCGTCAAGCCAGCTGTCATCGCCGTTACCACCAAGAACCAGATCGTTACCGGTCTCACCCCAGATTCGGTCATTGCCGTTACCACCAAACAGATCATCGTTGTTTTGACCGCCATAGATTTTGTCATCGCCATCATCACCATAGATAATATCCCGGGCCCCCTGTCCATACAGTCGATCATTGCCATCATCGCCATGCATGACGTCGCTGTCCCGACCGCCATAGATTTTGTCATTGCCGTCGCCACCATTAATTGTGTCGTCGCCGTCACCACCGTCTATCCAGTCAGAACCGCTTCCACCGTTAATGATATCGTCGCCGTCCAGTCCACAGATGATGTCGTAACCGGCTCCTCCATTTATGACATCTGCGCCGTTGGTGCCCAGAATGACGTCATTGCCACTGGACGGAACATCACCATTTTCCAAATCCACAGTCACCACCTTGCCGTTACACAACTGACTCGGGTTGTTATTAACCGTGAGCTTGAGGCGGTAATTTCCGCCGTGACCCCATTCGCCGAAACCAGTACTCCAATCTGAATCCGGACTCCTGTTGTGAACCCGAAGGTTGTAGGTACCACCGGTCAATTCACCGGCATAGGTCAGTTTGTTGGTGTTTGGTCTCAGCGGGACGTTATCACCGGGCTGGATATCCTCGATAAGTTCGGTGACACCCGCCTTCCAGAAAATTGCCTCAATCGCCAGGTTCGCCGCGCGGTCTTCACCACCAGCATTCTGCATCATGTCCAGGCCAAGCTGCGGCGCTATCTCAATGTCCACCGTCCCCCCGGTACTGCCAACAGTAAATTTAAAATAGTCGTAATCGTTATCCGGATTTCCAACTGCACCTGCCGGTTTGATATTGCGAATAATATCGGTCGATGAACCCAGTACCTCTGCCTGCACCACAGTGTCACCGACATCATCATCAAGGGTGCCCAGCTTGTTGTGAATTATCTGGAAGTCATCCTCAAACAAATTCGCATTCGGGTATTCCCCCTTACTCCATTGCACGTATCGCTTGCCGAAAGGAGCCCCCATCACTGGCCCCCAATCGCCGTGGCCACTGTAATAAGACAGAGACGAAATGCCGTCGTGCAACAGTCCCATCTGATGACCGGCCTCATGTGAATGCGTCATTCCCATTGATGTCAGGTCACTATTGAATGTCCAGCCAGTTTGATACAACACCGAACCACCATAAGTGCCGACATAGGCCACCCCGCCACAATTGTTACACAACCCGTAGCTATCACGAGTCGCATCGGTCGTCGCGATAATGCGGGATTTGTTACTGTTACCAGTTGCCGCGAACACTGATGCCCTGGTAGTGACATTGACATCAAACGGTGCGTAGTCCTCGGCAGTTTCTGCCCAAGCCTGGTACATGTAGTATCGTTCAGTGCTTGAAAAGGCACTGGAGCTATCAAGCGAGTAGGCATCGTAGTTGATAGTGCCCGAACTCCAGGCTGATGCTGACAACGACCCGCCCCAGTAATCAATATAGAGCACATTGGTGGCACCCGGACGACTCTGAAGATTCATTACCGTCGCCAGTGACGGTGCGTCCGCGAGGTCTATTTCAGCAGCCGCTTGCGCTGAATCGTTATGCACAGGGAAATGTGCACAAACGTACTGGCCATTATCTTCTTCCGCAAGTACACCAGAGCCGTTCTCATCCAGCACCGAACGATAAAACTTCTGTTGCCTGTAGTCGGAAAATGTCATACCGACAATAGCGTCGGCATTGATGTGGATGTCGAGCGATTTTCCCGGCTCAAGAGCAATCACCTTAGTACCGGATGTTGGTGCCATCGTTAGCGCATTTAACGGAGTCTCACTATGCTCTAGTGTCACAGTTCCAACAGACACACCGCCATCTGGCAGAGCCACCTGGACCTGCTCGCCCACCACCAATTGGCTACCATCGGTGGACTGGAACGACACCGTTGGAGAGCCCTGCCGCTGCGATAAGGAAGACGCGGACGGGGACGCCTGCGTAATTGAGTACAACAATTCCTGCGCGGACAGCGGACTACCGAACAACAATCCACACCCGATTGCCGCTCCAAGCAAAGACTGAATTCTCGTGGTAGCACTCATGCCTGACTCCCCGGGATATCTTCCCGGCTATTCGCTCGAATTACTTCTATCACTGGACTGCTCCTTGCTCAACTTATCCCAGATAGTGTTAGCTGCCGTCAGGTGCAACCGCGATGACACAGCTTTTTACTCCATCCCAACCCCAACCATCACCATCATCGTCAACACAATTGATCTCTGAACGCTGGGTCGGGTTTAAGTTCTCGATACGGCAACTGGTTCGCCCATTCCAGCCCCAGCCATCACCGTCAGAATCCACGCATTGCTCTGTGACTGGATTCTCACCTTGCGAAGTATTCATCTGAATAGAGATTGTCGCTGGAAACGCAGCCGAGACAGTTACAGATTGCCGGCTACCGAGGAGCCGGGAATCAGGGAGGTTCGTTGAAATATCTTCTGCTGATAGGAACTGCGATGAATCGCCGCTCGACACTACCAGAATCGAATCCAACACCGTTTGCTCATCACCATTGGCCTGCAGCGTTACAGTCACCCTGTCGTTGGAACTATACTCGCTGGTCCGCAGACCACGGATAACGTAGGTTTGCTTGTTCGTCGCATAGTCATAGCGTAACCCTCTCAGCGTCGGGTCAATGACCCCGAATCTATCCCACCGGCCACTTTTATGTTGAATCGATACGATAAGCTTACCTCGACCCGCCGCGACCGGCACGCCGTGATAGCCACGGTAACGATACCCACCGCGCGACAAACCATTGCCAGTAAACACCAGATCAAAACGTAGTTGCTGCTTACCAATCAGTTGCAACCCATAATCAAAGCGATCTTTTGAAGACTCGAAAACTGTCTTTTGCGGCTCGTGTAATCCCGGCTCTACTTTCTCGTTGGTGTTGGTGTTTTCAAACAATACGCTATTGCTGGTGCTGTGCGTGTTCTTTGTGTAAAACCCGACGCCACTGACACTTGACTCCCGTGCCACACGGATACCTGCCTGCAACCCCTCGACAGTCGGTGACTTTGCGCCTCCAAACTGGAAATAATTTGTCGTATGTAGCTGCCCCATAAAGTAGACCGGCACACGCAGCTCTCGATCAATGCTCACCAGACGTGAACGCAATCTGTCCTCGAAGACCTGTTGATTCCCGACCACTTGAGAGTACAGGTCGTACAAAATAAAATCAGGCCTCTCCGCCAGCGCCATTTGCGAAACCGCATTCGCTAACAGTGATTGATCACCGATGGTTCGATAGACAGGCGCATGTCCAATATGGATGCCCACAGCGCAAGTCGGGTCGATCGCGAGAATGCGCCTTTTAAGGGATGAAAAAAGACTGGCTAAATTGTCTGCGAACAACTGGTCATTCAATATATTCTGAGCCGGAGTAGCTGCAAGATCAGCCCCCGCCCAGAACGATCCTCCACCGCCGGGACGGTGGTAAATACTTGCCTCTTCAAACAGTATAATTCGGCATTCACCAACATTCAAAACGTAGTTTTTTATAACAGAATCAATATTGAAAGAGTCAGCATCCTTGGCGTATAGACCATCGGTATTGTCATATACCCTCAGCTGCAACCAGATCCTAGCTCGGTGCTGCGCTGCCAGCGTATAAATGCCTTTGTTGTAGTCGTTCTCGTTTTCAAGCCCCCAGGCACCCGAAGTCTCCCGGTAACGGCGTTCTTCATGTCCAAGTGTGGCATAAACAATTCCGGCGACGTCATGCTCAGCCAGCATTGGCAACGCGCTTTCAAGATAACCGTTATTGTAGGGGGCGAGGTTGTAAGCCGACAACATCATGAAATTGTCTTCTTCAGCACTCACCGCCGAAGATTGCAGCAGCGAATAAACCGCCAGCAGCAAAAATACAAACCCACGGCAAGTATTACTTTCCTTATACATACGGCACTCAATCATCAGCAACGAGGGGCTGCACCTGCATAAGCTGTAGGTTGTGACTCGGCCAACAATACAGCCCCCGGTGCACCGGATACCCTATTGGAATTTGCTGAGGCATGCCCCGACGTAACTCACAAATACCCCTCACTAAACCCGATCTCCCGACCCACATTTAGAAGTTTGCTAACCATTCGTTACACGCTGTTATAGAAAGGGTGCGTACCTACGTGATTTGAGACGAATGCCAGAGCGTGTCATTTTTTTTGTTACGCCGAGGCAGATCAGGCCTTTTCCGCGGGAATTTTCTAATCACTCCGGTCACCGCAGCGTTTCGTGGCGACCTTACAATGCTGATTTCTCCTCCACTTGACGGCACGTTTGCCTAGCCCGTCATTGCGATTAATCCGCAATCATCGATCGAAACCATCGAAGCACTACAGTTATAGTGAAGCGCTGAAAAACTGGAGAAACTGCGTCTCTGTTTCTGGTCAACATTGCCAATATCAACATCTCTGGAGCCTCTCTAAATGTAGGTTTCCAGCACAGCAGGTCATCACGCAATACTCAACATTCAGCCAGGGTAACAAAAGAACGCCTCCACGCCCGATGCGCGTCGAGTTGATTGTCGCCCGGCCAATACATTTATTTCCTCGTCTACAGGCTGTATAGAAAGTGACACCGCGTTCAGCTCCCCCACCGGCCCGCATACCAGTCTAAATTTCTGACGGTGAATTCAGAGTTAGAGAATCACGCAACTCAAACTCACTATAGAAAAAATGGACAACTGCAACATCGAAAACAGCCACATCTCTATGCAGTTCAATCGAGTTACCCACCCATCGACTTTGGACATCTGTTTATCGCACCGGGAATGTTATAGGTGCCGCCGCAAACATCCGAAGGCACGGTAGACACAATGAACCTCATCGGCAGCTGTGATTGACAGACGTTGAATGATGCCATTTGCCAAATCCCGCTAACCGGTGACTGGCGAGGAACCCATTAGTCTAGAAAAATTCAAACCAAAGGTGGTTACTGAAAATCTTATTGG
>CALKXD010000258.1 GCA_938003855.1 uncultured Granulosicoccaceae bacterium
ATAAGAAATGACTAGATTCTATACCAACATTGTGATTCATTAATGTTACACATGAACTGTCAGCGGCTGAAAATTGCGCCCGCAGAATTCCAACAAAAGGCACAAATTACCTGCAAATCTGCGCTGACACAGGGCATGGACATAGGAAATACGTTATCAAAGATCAGCAACAGTGCGTCAGCGCTGCATGCGAATTATGGATCAAAGGCTTAACAGTCACTCGGTCTCAATGTATTCCGGAGTATCACCCGCCGCGCTCCGGCCCGGGCAGTTGCACTCAGTGCGGGCGACGACGACGCCAGTCCGGACTGAGGCCATTGTGATCGGGCAGCCGGTATCCTTAAATGGGCGGTGAAATCACTCCGCGGCATTCACTACCGGGGCCTATCTGAACCACGCAGATGCAGCGAGTCGCAGAGACTCGCAGGCCCGGCCCGGCATTTCAATTTGTGGCTGGCAAGCTGACCCTCCGGCACAGCAGATAAAAGCACTACACTACGCCGCAAGCTTCAGCAAATACCCGCTGTTTGCATGACCTGTCACTAACAGCTTTTCGGTTGCCCGCGTCATTGCCACGTACATCAGCTTTGCCTCTGCCACTTTGTCTGCTTTCGGGTGCGGCAGGCAGTTGGCACCAAACACAGAGACAAATGGAAACTCCAGCCCTTTGCTGCTGTGCATCGTCATCAGCTTTACGCTGTCTTCGGAGGACTGAAGGTTTTTTTTTGTCTTTTTATCTTTAAGCCACCGTACCGGGATACCTGCTGCGATCAAGTGCCGGTGGAGTTGCTCACCGAGACTGGCAGACCGGTACACGATGCACATATCCGAATACACCATTCCTTTGCTGTGCAGCGACCGGATACATTTTGCGGTAAATTCTGCCTCTGCCACAATAGAATCCAACTTGCGCACCACAGGCTCTGCGCCATGCCGGCCGGATGATTCCGGCACCACCAGCGGAACGGGGTCGTCTGACGCTTGCGTGTCAGTGAAGTAGTCCCTGGCAAATCGATACGCAAACGACAGGATCTCTTCTGTATTGCGATAATTCAGTTTGAGGATAGTGGTTCGACCGCGCGCTTTGACACCGACACTCGCTAATGAAAAATCAAGGCTTTTGCGTGCGGAATAGATAGATTGCGCATCGTCATAAAGCAATAATAATGATTCACTTTCAGGGTCTATACAATCGACAACCAGTTGCAGCCAGGCGGCTTGAAAGTCATGCCCCTCGTCAATCATGATGGCACCGTATTGCCCTTTGGGTATGCGCCCTGCAGCACTGGCCTCAACAACGGTATTGACCAACGCGTTCACATAGTCAGGCCCTGCACGCGGCGGCTCAATGTGATAGGTACGCATTAGCTCACTGCACCAGTCATGAAAATGATGCACCGTCACTTGCCGGTCTACACCTTTTTGTACCATCAATTCGCGCAGCTTTGACGCCAGCACGATATTAAAGCAGATCACCAGGATCGGTTTTTTACTCTGTTGTGCCAGATGCAGGCACCGATACCCGAGAATCAGTGTTTTACCAGAACCGGCAACGCCATGGATAACCCGGTGTCCAGCCCCGAGGCTGCGGGCAAGTTGCTCCTGCTGTATATCCATTATGCGCACGATATCGGGTAATAGCTCCTGGTTTGAATCGAGCGTCGCCGGTTCGTCCAGAAACAAGTCATCCTGCGTCGGGGCGGAGATACGGATTTCAGGGAACAAGTGCCAGCGGATGCGATCGATCTGAGGCAGTGTCAGCATGGTCCCGAACTGATGCGTAAACATATTCCATAAGCGCGTCTGAAATGCCTCTATATCAATAGAGCGCGTCATCTCATCGCTGCAGATCACCAGATGGGATGGCAGCACTTCGCCCCAGCCACTGCGATCAAATTCGGCACGTTTGATTCTGGTCAGTACCACCCCGTAGGCATAGGGGCACACCAATCGCCCTTGATATTTCCCCTGCGTGTCAATTAGCGCCGGGTCGCGTTCAAGCGCATTGATAAGCTGATGGGTGCACTGGCGTACCTGCTTTAATGGTTGTTGGCAGGCTTTAATCCCCTTTGCGGTGATCAACTTCACCGTGTCTCTGTCGAGGCTGTGGATTGAATCCGCTGACCAGTCTTTTACCTCTAGCAGCAACAAGCCCCGCCCGGGGTGCAGCACAATAAAATCGGTGTAGCGCTGACGCACACCAACCGGGATTTCGTACCAGCACAGGTAGTCGTCTTCAAGGTGCGACTCCAGCAGACGTGCGAAGCGCTTTTCGCCTGGTGTCATCTTCGCTACACAACTGCTCAGCGCCGGGATCAGTGTGGTCATACGAATATCCCCATTGGCTTTGGAACAGCAACTTCCATAGATTTACCACCTTTACTTCCAGCACAGCCCAATGCGCACCCGGCCGATTGCAGGTACCACAATACCGGACACTATAAACTCAACGTAGCGGCAGCCCGGCGAAAATCTAGTGATTCAAAATGTGCCGGTGGTGGCATTCCGGTGCTATGCAATGTCTACGGTAGCGGCGAACTACACAACAGGAAAAACAAGGTGCTCAAACCCCGATCAGATGTGTACCAGCGTCCGAGCTGTATTATCCAGTGCTACTGAAATACTATTTCAGCATCTGCCATGTGCCTGCCGCCTTCCAGCAGGCTTTACCTACCGGGGGCTTTATTGTCTAGCAACGGAATTGCGGTCGTGCTACCGCTGCTTGCCATCATGCTGGCGGGCTATACGACAGGGAAGCTGCAGCTGCTGCCGGGCTATAGCAGCAAGGCCATCAGTCGCTTTGTGTTTCTGTTGGCGATGCCGGCGCTTATATTTGTCTCTCTGGCTGATGTACCACTTCACGAGTTTTTTAACTGGCCTTACCTGGCGGCACTGGGTGGCGGAATGCTGGTGATCTTTGTCGGCAGTATTACCGTTGCAACGTTTGTCTTTAAGGAAAATCAGGCAGCTCGCAGCTTACATGCGTTAACGGCCATGTTTTCCAGTACGGCCTATATCGGGTTGCCGTTGATTCTGGCTGTTTTTGGCGATGCCGGACTGGTACCCGGGATAATCGGTGCGGTCATCACAGGCTCGGTCTTCATGCCGCTTGCCATTATTCTGGCCGAGATCGACAACGGCCGCGACAGTCGCCGCGTGGTTACCACTACCGTTTTAGCGGTGATCAAAAACCCGCTGCTTATTGCAACGGTGGCGGGGCTTGTGACATCGGCATCCGGCATCAGCCTGGCCGCCCCGATAGTGAGCGTGCTGGAGCTACTGGGCAGCGCCTTTATCCCTTGCGCGTTGTTTGCTGCAGGCTTGTTTATATCCGGGTGCTCACTGGCCGGGGAGATGCCGGAGATCTGGTGGCTGGTGCTTGTCAAGTTGCTGCTGCATCCGCTCGTGACCTGGTGGCTGGCCGTTTATGTACTGGAGCTTGATGGTATTTTGCCTTTGATAGCGATTCTGCAGGCGGCTTTGCCTAGTGGTGTGCCGGTATTTGTTATTGCACAGCAGTATGGGTGTTTTGTTTCACGTTCCAGTGCGGTTATTGCCTTGTCGACGGCGTTGTCTGTTTTGACGTTGCCGTTGGTTTTGTTTTTGATTTTGTGATGGGGGGTTAGGAGGGTTGTGAT
>CALKXD010000259.1 GCA_938003855.1 uncultured Granulosicoccaceae bacterium
GAGGTTGAGTTCGGCTTTGCAGCGCTTTCGCTATCAATTTTGGAAGGGGCAGGCGTGATTGGTGCTCTAACGAGCGGCACGATGAGCGACTGGTTCGGCCGAAAAAAAGTCTTGTTTTTCCTCTTTATTTCTGCACCGCTTTTCCTGCTTGCATTCCTCTATGCCCCCTCGACATTCGCCGTCCCGCTCCTCATTGCACTGGGCTTAACCGCTATTCCACACACTCCGGTTTACCTTGCTTATGTGCAGGACCATTTTCCTGATAATCGAGCGCTGGCAAACGGCGTTTTCATTGCAACCAGTTTTATGGTGCGTGCTGCTAGCATTTTTCTATTGGGCACACTGGCCGACAAGTTTGGGCTCGAGACAGCCTACTTGGTGGCGGCTGCGGTAGCGATGATGGCTGTGCTCGGGTTGCCGTTTATGCGCGACGCGACATAATCGGCATGGGCTACAGGGCAATCGTTACACTGAGTCGGGCAATATCGGTTGGCGAGCAGGGTCAGCCACAGGTATCTTGCGCTGAGGCCAGTCAATGGCTAGGTAGCCTTCAATATGGGCGGTTGCAGTTTCAAACTGCTGCTTGATCGTCGCTTCATACAGACGGGCATAGTGTTGGGTCATATTGAGCGACCGATGTCCGAGCAATTTGGCAACGGCTTGTAATGGCATCCCATGATTGACCAATTGTGTTGCAAAAGTATGCCTTAGGCGATGAGCTGAGACAGGCACGTCGCACATTTTACCCCAGCAGCCAATCTGGTAATTCATTTGTGTATAAGTCAGCGTAGACCCATCGGGATTGAGCCAGAGAGCGTCGCTTTGACTTGTCGGTCGCAGGGTCAGGTAGCTGCGCAAAGCGTCTGCGAGAGGTGGTGTTAGGTAAGCGAGACGTTCGTCGCTGAGCTTACCGCTCGGGACGAAGAGACGCATTTGACTCAGGTCAAGGTCTGATAAACGCAGGTTGAGCAATTCACCAGAGCGAATACCGGTGTGGGTTAGGGTCAAAAACCAGGCTCGTGCCAGGGGCGTAGGATGGGCTGCATTTACCGTTGCCAACAATCGCTCAATCTGCTCAGTCGTTAGATAACGGGGCAGGGGACGTGACTGAACTGGTGGTTTGATACGCAACACGGCCGGAGAGATGGGGACACCTTCATCTAACGCAAAGCGGACACAGGATTTGAACAGAGCCAAATCATTGCGGATTGTCTTTGCCGATATCCTATCCGCCTGGCGTTGGGCAATGAAGGCTGCAACATCGTCCCGCTTGAGCGCGGACCAGCCAGACAATGAACGTTCCGTGACAAGCCAATACCACAGGCGACGTAAGCGGCCGGCCACAACAGGGGCGACACGTGTAACCATGTGTGGCTGCCATCGTTTCCAACGCTGGCGATAGTAACGCTGCAGTGTTGGCGACAGCCACTCTGGCAGGCTAGCCAACTCGTCCAAAGCCAGTACCAGATAGCGCGGCTCAGCAATCCGTTGCTGTCGGGGCAGGCGTGGGACTGTTGGCAGTTGCTCAGTGTTGTCTGAAGTCACGACTGAGACGGTTGCCATCGCCGCTAGAAAAGCATCCCTTAAGTCAGGGTTGGCCCCAGCCGTGTAGCGTTGTGTCGTCGTTATCTGACTGTGTCCCAGCAAGTCAGCGATGCTCTCAGTGGGCATTCCCTGGTCAGCAAGGCGGCGAGCAAACGTGTGGCGCAATTGATGGCATGTAATCTGCACCTCAGCCAACTTGCAATAGCTGCGCAACCGATATTGCACACCGGCAACAGACAATGGCCGTTTGTGCTGGTTCAAAAACAACGCATTGTGCGAGCTGGCAGGCCGTTGTTGCAGCCAGGCTGCGATAGCGGTAGACCAGCTCGGTGTCACCCAAGCGACACGCTCCTTCTCGCCTTTGCCACGCACAAGCAGGCGGACGCAGGCAGTTGGCTCAGTGATTGTCTCTAAGTCAGCGCACTGGAGTATAACGATTTCACCGACTCGTAAACCAGAGCCGACCATTAATCCGAATAGCGCCTTGTCGCGTATATCGGTAATCTGTGCAAAGACAGCTCCCACGTCAGCATCGGACGCATCGCGCGGCAATAGTTGTGGCGTTTTCAAGCGATGTCGTCGCCACCGAACTGGATTGTCCACCTGTCGGTCTGGTTGCTCATCTGCCAGGTAGTCATAGAAGGCGTAAATAGATGCCAGCCGCCGGTTGATTGTTGTGGCACGCAGCCCACGGGCCAGTTGAGCATCGATAAAGGCATCAACGTCTTGCGCAGTCGCCACTTCTAACGGCGTGTCGTCTAGCTGCGCGAGAAATTGCCTCAAGTCACTCAGGTAGTGCTTGGGCGTACTGCGATTCTGATATCGTCGCGAGAGAAATGCGGCAAAACCATCGAGGGAATTAGACATAGTCGACTCCTTGCTACGTATGCACAGCATAGCAGCTCGTGGCCCGACTCAGTGTAACAACTGCCCTTGTCCTCAAGGAAGGGCAATTGCATTCCAGTTTTACCTCAGAAAGTGAATGGTAATGCGACGCTAGAGATTGCGATTACCGCCGAAACCAAGTTTCTGGCCGCGAAACTTGGTTTCATTGAACATTTGAATCACAACGATATCCAAATGAAAAGCATGTCTGGCGCAGAGCTTGGCGTTCATCTGCATTGGCTCGATTTCTAGTCGGAATGCACGGTTTGCAAGTATAGTTATGGCAATACTCAAATAGATTATCCACTTCAGGAGATTTCCCATGTCAAGAACCGCACGCGGCGCAGTTGCGCGAATCCCAGATGCACCGGTCGTCATCGAAGACTTTACTCTTGATGCACCAGGCGAACACGATGTCATCGTCAAAATTTTAGCGACCGGCGTCTGCCATACATGCTTTTCATTTGG
>CALKXD010000260.1 GCA_938003855.1 uncultured Granulosicoccaceae bacterium
TGTCGCGTTCAACCACACCATTCTGGTGAATCTGAATGCAGGATCATGCAATCGCGTTGCAACTGTGCCCAAGTCATTGAGCCGTTATCGCTTGCGAGAGTAGAAGCTGAAAATGGAGTTTGGTGCCCGGGGCCGGAATCGAACCGGCACGGTGTCGCCACCGAGGGATTTTAAGTCCCTTGCGTCTACCAATTTCGCCACCCGGGCGCAGTGTGATCCGAGGACCGAATCACGGGGTGAGAGTCGTTATTCTAGCACCGTGGCCGAGTGCCACGGTGCCTTTATGCGCAACTGTCTAGTTGCACACAAGCCGGTTGTCGAACACAAGTTCGATACGGCGGTTTTGCTTGCGACCGGCTGCTGTGTTGTTGTCTGCAACAGGCTCCATCTCGCCAGCACCGCGCCACGAGATCTGCGCAAGCACACCGGGCTGGCTGCTCAAATAATCACGCACGGCTTTGGCCCGCTGCGCCGAGAGCGACTGGTTGTAATCGGCATCGCCCTGGCTGTCGGTGTGACCGACCACCTCGATCAAAATATCCGGTGCACGTGCAATGGCGTTGGCAATCTGCGTCAGCAACGTCATTGATGACTCATCCAATGCTGCGCTGCCCGAGCTGAAATCAACACCAGGCACGGCCCGCTTGACCACCCGACAGGTGTTCTCGCTGGTCTCGCCAGTGGCTTCGGGGTCTTGCGACCACTCGGCGTCCGATTCACCCGACAGGTTGCGCACCTTCTGTGTGACACCGCGTGATTTGCCAAGGTATGCACCAACGGTCAGCCCCATCCAGCGGGCGTCGTCGGCCATTTGCTCTAAGGTCAACTGCGCCATCCAGCGGCCGTTGCCACGCCACTGCACTCCACCGCCCAGAGACAGCGCGATGTCGTCGCCGCGTTCAAAGCTGATCGCACTGTCACTGACATCGTTGTCAATTGTGTTCAAACCGACGCGAGCAAAAACATTAAACGGCTCGTTGACCGGTCTCACCAAATAATCCAGGTGCAACCCTATGGCGTTGTAGTCGATCTTGGCGTTCGGGATTGCGGCGTTGATGGCAGGGTTGCTGTTCGTCAAGCTCGCCGCACCCAAGTTGGTGATCGCGAGTTCCGCGCGCAAACGCGGTTTGAAGTGTCGCCCGATGATCAGCCGCGTCGCACCGTCGCTGTCCTCTGAAATACCCCACCCGGAGTCGCCACTCTCGGGGTCCAGGTTGGAGCTGCCCAGGCCAAAACCGATGTACCAACCGGGCTCGAAATTGCCATCACTAGCAAGCACCGTATCGCCGTCAACAACATTGACTCGATGACCCTCTGCAACAACGTCAGCCGCTTGGGCGTTGCCCAGGACACTGATCGCTGCAATTACACAGCTTGCTAAGATCGTTCGAGAACCGCGTTGTGCACGAGTCGCGCGAGGCCGCGCACTCCACTGGAGAGATTTCATTGTGTCTGTCCCTGCAAAGAAAACCGCAAATAGAGCGGCCGATCAACCGCCGTGTCACCACTACAAAAGTAGACGGTGTAGCGAGAATGGGCTTTCTTAATGCAAATCAGCGTCCAATGCGGGAAATCAAACATGACAACTGTCAGTGCAAACCCGTTAGAGGACAAATTGAGACTTGATGGCGGGATCAGTTTGCTCTAACATTTCGGATCTTGTGCGGTCTCAGTTGACCACACAACGCCGACTGATCCGCACCAACAACGCTGGCGCCTGTCCGATCAGACCCGGTGACTCACAGGCTGAGTGGCAGAATGGCCATGCACCGGATTGCAAATCCGTTTATCTCGGTTCGACTCCGGGCTCAGCCTCCAATCTATTTTTCGGAATGCCTGGTCGCTGAGCGCACGCGACGACACTGTCTATTCGCGTACACTTCATGCTAGACCCTAGCCCTGAGACGACTCCGGTCCCACATTCCCGTATCCAATTCCAAATTATTCCCGACTGGGCCACTTTAGCTATTGTTTCGGGCATTTGCGCACTTTACGATCTGTTGATGAAACTGTAGTTGCCAGGTGAATTGTGATGACCGAGCGAGTTCTTTTTAGTGAGCTCAAAATCGAATTAAGGTAGGCTGCACAGCTTTTTTAGCTCAGTTGGCCCACGAGTTCGGCGTCAAAAACCCGCTCGCAACTCTTGATTTTCAGCGTCGCATTTTTATTTACCGGTGAGTTCAGCGCACAGAGTTTTGTAAAAACTACTGGATTCGACTTGACCGACTAGCAAGCAATTTTCTCGCTATACGACACAACGTACCGGTAACTCGACACATACCGATCAGACTGATAGAAATGGCGCTTGGTCTGACTGAACCAGAGTCACTTCCCTCGTACTAACTAGCATTTTTGAAGGATCCGATACATGATTTCGCGCCTATTCATCGCAGCCACAATCGCGTTAGCAATTGGAGCATGTACTGAGAGCACCTCGCCATCCAGTACAGATGAGGCTTCCGGTGAAATCAACTTGGACGACACGGTGTCTACTGAACCAGAACCAGAACCAGAACCAGAACCAGAACCAGAACCAGAACCAGAACCAGAACCAGAACCAGAGCCAGAGCCAGAGCCAGAGCCAGAGCCAGAGCCAGAGCCAGAGCCAGAGCCAGAGCTTCACTCATCAACAGTTACGATTCAGACGTTTAGCGATGAAATTAGAGTTGGTGTCGATCGACTGTAT
>CALKXD010000261.1 GCA_938003855.1 uncultured Granulosicoccaceae bacterium
CACAACCCCTAACCCCACACCCACTGGAAACCCGCAGCGTGAGCAAGGCAACACCACCCCAAACCTATACCACCCAAACAACCCCTAACCCCACACCCACTGGAAACCCGCAGCGTGAGCAAGGCAACACCACCCCACACCTATACCACGCACATAACCCCTAACCCCACACCCACTGGAAACCCGCAGCGTCAGCAAGGCGACACCACCCCAAACCTATACCACCCACACAACCCTTAACCCCACCCCCATGGAAACCCGCAGCGTGAGCAAGGCAACACCACCCCAAACCTATACCACCCACACAACCCTTAACCCCACACCCACTGGAAACCCGCAGCGTCAGCAAGGCCGAACCACACTACAAATAATCAGACCACAGCCGATCACTAACCCCGAACGCAAAAAAATCAGGATTGATCAAAGACTCCCCGGTGTTGTACCGAAGCCCCGCCATCCGGGTATCGGTAATCCGACCACCCGCCTCCTCGACAATGCACTGCGCCGCCCCCGTATCCCACTCTCCGGTCGGCCCCAGACACGCATACACATCAGCCCGCCCTTCAGCCACCAGACAGGACTTCAACGCACCGCCCATACGCAACTCATGGTGGTCCCCCAGATTGTCAAGAAAACGGGTAAGTTTGTCACTGAATTGCGTCGCCCAGCCAAGTGCCACGGTGACCCGTTTATCCGGTGCTTTGCGCACACTGATTTCTCTAGGCGGAGTATCACCGATCTGCTTCCACGCCCCCTCGCCTTTGGCGGCCCAGTAGGTCATATCAAGCACCGGGGCATGGACGACACCGAGTATCGGTACGCCCTGATGGATCAGCGCGATATTGACACTGAACTCACCGTTCTGCTTTATAAACTCCCGCGTGCCATCGAGCGGGTCAACCAGCCAGTAGGTATCCCACGTGGCACGCTCGGCCAGCGGAACGGCACAGGACTCTTCAGTCAATATAGGAAGCGTTGAATCTATAGCCTGCAGCTGTTCGATAATTATCTTGTTAGCCGCCAGATCAGCGGCGGTCAGCGGCGTGTGATCGCCTTTTTGAGTCACCGTGATCTCGGGTAGAAATAGTTCGAGTGTCCGCGTGCCCGCAATTTTCGAAATACTGACCGTCAGATCGGTAAGCGTCGACAAACCCTGGTGCGCAATTTTCATACAGCTTCCGGTAAATAATCCTGCCGGGTAGTCATTTTATGGTATCCATCGTTAAGCCATTCCGGCCGGTTCATTTGATGGAATCGAAGGTACAGCAGAACCACCATCGTTACCTTGCCAATCAGCAAGCAATGATAATTCTACCTCGATCGTAAGCTACCCGCCGTCCCACGCTACCGGAAACGCAGCGCTAACGGCAAAACCAGTTAAAAACCCCGCACACCGGTAACGCCGCCATACTCGCCAGAGACAAGTGTAAAATCGGCAACCACTTGCGGCAGACAACAGCCAACACCTATTTCATTACCCAATAAACACTTCGGCTCTTACCGACGAATACACAGGGATCCCCGCACCCGCAAACATCGGAAGTTACAACTTGTTACAAGCTGTTGCGATGGCGAGATGATTTCAAGCGCCAACCGGACGATACTACAACCTGAAATCAACAGGAGTAAAACACATGCTACAAAAAATAAAACAGTATACCGTCAGAGGCGCATCATCCGTTACGGCGCTTATTGTGTTTGTGATTATGCTCCCGCTGACTCTGGCGATGACGTTGTTCATGCTGATCGCAGGCATGGCGGCCATGGCCACGATCCGGTATCGACTGCGCAAGAGCGGCATCAATGCTGAATTGCACGGCGCTCCCGAGGCAACCACGCACCAGCCCTCTGACTACACGCAGAAAGCGCCGATTGAAGGCAGTTACACCGTTGTCGAAAAGTAGCCCGGCACACACCATCTAAAACAGCAGGTACTCGATAGCATGGACAACCGGTTCATCGCCATTCGAGACCCGTCGGGGGTATCTTGCTGACCATCGGCGACCAGACGACAGCCGGTCAGCAAATCTGCGTTTAACGGACAGGAAACACAAGACGGTTGCGCGACGGCTCGCAGCCGGCAGCCCTGCTGTCGAGGTCTTCCTGAGGGTGATAAACAAACCACGACGCCAGCAATCGCGCGCACCCACTGTGAGAGACAACATCATGGGAGATGTTCTCCCGCACGATATCCCAGTGATAGGTGCTCTTCAATGCTGCTTTGTCGGCACTTGCCGGCGGCGTAACCGGGTCTAGCTCGCCGGAGAAATAAAGCGTTGGCGTATCACTGACAGCCCGTGAATCCAACCCGCGGGTTTCGGCCACAATGCCATACTCAGCGCAGATTTTTTCCATGTAACGCTGACTCCGAGCCAGATCCCAGTACGGAAACAACTTATGGCCGGACAGATCGCGGTTGCTTTTATCGGAGTAGTTCTGATCAAAGCACCGATAGGTTAAAAAAGCCGAATCAGCAAACGCGTAACGCGCCGAGTATGTGTCAATGTAGTCGTGCACACCAGTGGTGATCTGCTTGTACGAACCATTGATCATCGTGCTGACCAGCAGTGGAATCGACGCAAAGGAGTCACTGCTGTAGAGCATGCCATGTATCACATTGACCACCAGCGACCCGGTTAGCTTTATCATCAGCGGACGCTCTGTGTCAGCCCAGGTGACCACCAGAACCTTGCTGCGATTATCAAGGTTCTTTAGATAACGATAGAAATCATTTTCCAGTGTCACCCCGAAACTTGCTCTGCAGTCGCTGTCTGCGCGGCACTTGCTGAAAACCAGATCGAGCGAGCGCTGCGCATACGCCAGCTCCAGTTCTATAGAATGCTTGTCATTCGCCACTACAGAGTCGAGCACCATCACCCGTGTTGCCTGTGGGAATAATCTCTCGTAAGTCATAGCCACGTGGGTACCGTAAGAGATACCGTACAAATTGATCTGCCGACTACTGCCTACACCGGTATTAAACAAGCGACGGAACATCTCAATATCAAATGCCGCGTTGCGCACGTTAAACTGCGAAAGATCAATGCCATCGTCAGTGTGATTTCTGCCGCAGGCAAGGTCGGTGTTAAACACCACCTGCCAGAAATCACCAGTAAAAACCTCTGCGCTATAGTGACAGTCAAGATTCGGCTGCGATAGCCCGACCCCCCGGTTTTCCAGCAACACCAGAGGCCGGCCGTCGGCCACAGACATTTCTTCGTAGGTCCAGAATTCATCGTTTGTTAAGCGGTAATCCTGTGTGCCGAGTAATGCGTTACCGGGCCCGCCACCACCAGTAACCAGCAGTGGCTCCAGCGTTTTATCAAATACTGTCGGGTCCGGTGAAATAACCAGAAACGGTATTTTTATAAGCGTGCTGTCTTTATCCGTATAGTTTTCAGGCACACGGAGGAAACCACAAGTGTATCGATCCCCCTGCAGTTGGTACAACCGGCGGCAATTCTGCTGCAGAATTTCCGAGCGCGCTACATTAGCCGTCATTAGAGCGGCAACATTGCCATCTACCCCGTCGGCATAAGACCGCAAACCATTCACACACAGAAAAACAACAAAAATAAGTACTGCTCTGTACATCAAATAAAATCACTCTGCACACCAAAACAACAATTTACCACGTACCACTGGCAGCCGCGTCAGAGGACAACAACCAGGTTACAATCTATCTGGCTAAATATCCCGAAATAAAAGCAATCCCTACAGCGCAAGCAGGCTCAACAGCCGGATCACCCGTCAGAGACCGATCAAACCGCAACAGCCATACCCGCCATCTGCCCGCACAGACACCCCGTACCGCAGGCAAACGCGCAAATATGACAAAGCCATTGATGCCGCGAAATACCACGGTCAGCCGCAAACCACCACGGACAAATACATTTCAGTGAGACCTCACATCACTGATTAGTGCCTATCCAGAAACCGGGTGTCGCAAGGTTCATTCAGGTGCATGAGATTTTGCCTACCACAGGTAGGCGCTTAGTTGTTCTTAAGTAACTACCGGTGATCGACAAAAGATCGCGGGGCTCAGTGACACGCAGTAGCGCTTGTTTCCGGGTGGGCACTAATTACTCAGTGTTGGGTAACAACGATTGGATCACCCCGGGTGATTATCAGTGTGTGCTCGTACTGCGCAGACAAATTCCCCCGCGCCCCCAGCAGAGTCCACCCATCAGGGGACTCAGTCACAACACGGCTCTTGGTGGAGAGGAAAGGCTCTATGGTGATCACCATGCCATCGCTCAAGACACGCCGGTCAGTCGGATCATAGTAGCCGGGAATACTGACGGGCTCCTCGTGTAGCGACCGACCCACCCCGTGACTGCACAGGTTTTCAATTATCTTAAACCCATAGGTTTTTGCAGTCCGCTGAATAGCCGCCCCAATGACATTGACAGGCCGCCCCGCCTGCGCAGATTTCATAGCACGCTCAAGCGCCGTGCGCGTAGCGTGACACAGACGCGTTTTCTGTGCACTGCCAGGCGGCACCACTGTGGTACCCCCGGTATCTGCAAAGTAACCATCCAACTCTGCCGACACATCAACGTTTACTACATCGCCCGCTCTAACCACTCGGGAACCCGGTATACCATGCGCCGCTTCTTCATTAATACTAATGCACACTGAACCGGGAAAATCATAAGCCAGACGCGGCGCTGACCGAGCACCGTAACGCTCCAGCAACTGCTCACCAATTGAATCAAGCTCAAGTGTCGTCATACCAGGTTCCGCAGCATCAAGTACCCCCTGCAGAACACGGGAAACAATTTCACCTATACGCTTAAGCGCAAGAACGTCTTCTTCAGATTCAATAGTCATGTGATTTCCTATCAGTTTAACAAGGACACCCGGGAACAACCGCACCCCCAGACCGCCAACGAACACAGTAAACCCGTGAACACTGTACAGATAACAGAAACCAAACGATAGAAGCACAGACCGGACCTCGCATCAAAATCCCCAATGAAACCCCGACGCATCAGCAAGCCACACCACGGAAACCCGCAGCGTCAGCAAGGCACACCATGAAAACCCGCAGCGTCAGCAAGGCAAACCTTGAAAACCCGCAGCGTCAGCAAGGCACACCATGAAAACCCGCAGCGTCAGCAAGGCACACCACGGAAACCCGCAGCGTCAACAAGGCACACCACGGAAACC
>CALKXD010000262.1 GCA_938003855.1 uncultured Granulosicoccaceae bacterium
GTTCCACACAGAGAGTGCCTTGCAGTTCAATCAGCGGATTCGGTAATCGATCTATCGCTTCAGCGGTTTGTTTTATAGAATCTTTGCCTGTACGTTTTAAATCATCATAGCAATAAAAATTCTGGATATACAATGGAAAATAAATTTGTTGTACCTGCCACTCTGGCATATGTGTGTGTTCTTAGTGTGTCATCCGCACAGGCAGAGTACCCAATCACTGGAGTCACCTCTGACTTTGGTGGGTTCTGGCAGTCATCAGTAACAGTGCCCTCCGCGGTCACGCCTGACTCAATGCACAATCTGCTTTCGGTAACGGCAAACGACATGACAATATCCACTGGTGTGGATGATGCTGCATTGAGCGCAAACGGTATTACCTTTACACCAAGTGAGTTCCGCGCATTTATTCCGGAAATTGTTCGAGCCCAGCGCGCCGGGCAAGGTGCAAATGACGACGGTAGCAGTGACTGGGCAGGCCCACTGTATGCGACGCCCGATACTGATGTTACTACGTACCTGACCGATGGCAAAAATGGTCTTGGTCTATCAACTTTTGGCAATAACGTGGAAACTACATTGGATTTCCATTTTACCCTCACCGATATCGCGCATCTTGATGACGGCGTGATGGACATCATTTATTTCAACGCCGCCGCCTCTGATTCCAAGCCGGTAACACTTTCGCTGCTGGATGAAAGTGGTGGCGTTGTTGGTAGCTCTGTCGCGGTTTCGGTAGCTGCTCTCCCAATCATTTCGAATGTTCTCAATGATCGCTTTTTAACAACACCGCCCTACAATATAGGTGCTGCGGCCTCTGAGCAGGTATTGCAGGGGGTCGGTATTGAGCTCAATGAATTCTCTGTAGGTGAACGTGGACTTGCAGACAACGTAAAGACACTCAGAATAGAACTACCTGTGGGGGCAGACCCTGCGTTTATTGCCTATAACCCATTAGCATTCCTTGCTTGTGCGATCGGGGATGACAACAATGATGGCTTCTGCAATCTTGACACGAGTGGAGACCCACTGGATTCCGACGATGACGGCATTAGTGACATAATAGAGGGCAGTGCTGATTCAGACGGAGACAACATCCCTGATTTTCTCGATACAGATTCCGACAACGACGGCTTGTCCGATTTACTCGAGGGTAATGTTGACACCGATTTTGACGGTATACCCGATTATCGAGATACAGACAGTGACGGCGATGGCCAGGACGACTCCGTAGAAATGGTGATGGCCGATCGCCCACAACTTGAGCTGGATGGGCTCGGAAAGGGTACCAACATCAACGTGACAAAGGAAGTCTTTTCCGCAGGTTGTCAGGGTGGCTACACATCAATCGACTCAAAGATATTCGCTGTCGATCTAGCCTGGCATAACGGTGCGGGTCCAGACGGGGTGTCCCTCCTGGATATTTCGCTCAACGGCATCGTTTATGCGAATCTGGCAACTACGAATGATGATGCTGACGTGTTGACGATCACTCCTCTAAATGGTGCCCTTGTAGTTAATGTCGATGCCACTTTGGGTCCTTTGGAAATGGTATCTTCACCTCCGAATGATTGGGAACACAGAACCGTTACCATAACAACGTCATCTGTCATCGAGACCACTCGTTTTGACTATACGATAGTTCGTGACGATTTCAGCGTAGAAAATGCCAGAGTCATCAATGGCTGCGTCGTTGACTCGGACGGCGATGGTAGACCTAACCATCTCGATTCTGACGGGATCGGGCTGAATCAGGTCGATACTGATGGTGACGGGATTCCCAATTCCTATGAAGGTAATACCGACACCGACGGTGACGGTACGCTGGACGCGGCGGACACTGACTCCGACAACGATGGCATTGAGGATTCAGTCGAAGGTGTTCTGGATACCGATCGTGATGGTGTTTCAAACTACCTGGACGAGGACAGTGATGGCGATGGTGTTCCTGACGCCACCGAAGGCGGCGGTGACTTCGATGGCGATTCGACACCCGATTATCTGGACAACGACAGCGACAATGACGGCCTGAGCGACGCTGAGGAAGGTGCTGAAGATGCTGACAACGACGGCATTGCCAACTACCTGGACTCCGATTCAGATGGCGACGGTATTCCCGACACTGACGACCTCGATCCTTACTCAGGTATTGACACCGGTACCGACACCGACACCGACACCGACACCGACACCGACACCGGTACTGGTACAGACACCGGTACTGGTACCGACACCGGTACTGGTACCGACACCGGAACTGGTGGCACTGGTAGCACTGAGGGAGCAAACGAAAAACCACTGGTTATTAGAACAGGCGTGAGTGGTGTGGGCTCTATAGGACCCTGGTCACTGCTATTGCCAGGTCTAGTCGGGGCGTTGTTCGCGCGTAGACGGCGGATGCAAGGCCGCTCAATGAAGTAACTGTTCGAGAGCGATTTACGTTAATAGTACTAACACCGGCATTTGGCCGGTGTTTTTGTTTATGGGCAAGCCAACATTCCTTCTGAGAAATGCCGCAGCGATACCTGGAACGAGTTTTTCGTCACTGGATTGTAGCCGCGAACCCTGCTAGTCGTCTGAAGAACTAATAGGGACAGCCACTCTTGAAAGGGGGCGAATTGAGAAAATAACGACCAGGTGCTTTGTAAAAGCATCAGTCTGACGGTGTGATTTGTGCGAAACATGAGGAAAACAATCGAAAACCAACGTACCGATGGGAAAGATTAGAGGTTCAGTGTTTGCGTGGCTTGTGTATAGGTACTTCCAGTAACAATGAATCCGGTGGAAGTTTGCCGTTGGGAAAAGTGTGTAAACCGGAAATTAATTGTTTATTTTTCTCATAGGGATGTGCCGATAGTGTTCGTAATACCACGATAGTGTAAGGGGAGGTAACTCAGACTAAATTGGATAAGTCTACTGTGGGTATGAAATCACCGACAGATAGAGCGCCGGCAAGTCAACGAGCTGTTCTGGTCCATGCGGTGCGTCTGCATCAAAGATTAGGCTGTCACCCGATTCAAGCCGGTAAATATCGTCGCCGTGGCGGTAATCAACCACGCCTTTGATCATATAAAGAAACTCGGTTCCGTCATGCTGAAATGTCGGGAACACATCTGATTCGGCCTTTAACTCGATCAAGTACGGCTCAACCGTTACTCCGCTGGAATTATTCACAATATGACCCAGCAGGTGGTACTGATGGCCGGCGCGGGTTCCAACGCGATCTACCTCCAGGCCGTCACCAGCCTTGACGTGCATGACCCCGCGCATTTCCTCATAGCCTTTAAAAAAGGCAGTAATTGGAACGCGAAGCGCATTCGCGACCGTCTGTAATGTTGTGAGCGATGCTGACGTCGTGCCGTTTTCAAGTTTCGAAAGCATGCCTACGGAAAGGCCGGTCCGCGATGCGAGTTCGGCAATTGTGACTGATTGGCCTTTACGCAGTTGGCGCACCTCTCGCCCGATTGCCAGCTCCAGACTTTTTTCCCGTTCACGTTGATTGGCATGCGGATCCTGAGTGAGTCTGGGTCTGGGATTTGTAACCCGTTGCATTGTGATAGCCGCCACTTGGGAAAATCCAGTGTATAGGTTTTTGAGTGATTTCACTACCGGGAATATTTTATTCACTTAGTTGAAATGGGAAAGTTGAAGTGATAGCGTTGCAGGTAGGCAAATACCACCCTGACAAACCTGTACCAGAGAAACTCGTATGTGTGGAATTATCGGCTTATTCCTTAAAGATCAGTCGCTGCAACCCAGGCTTGGCAAGCTGTTAGCCGAGATGCTTGTCACCATGACCGATCGGGGCCCTGACAGCGCCGGTGTTGCGGTTTATAGCTCTGATGAAATAGATACTATCAAGGTCACTTTGCAATCATTGAATCCTGAAGCCGACTTTGCTGAGCTGCAGCAAAAGCTTGGTGCAGAAATGGGCTGCACTGTGGATGTTCAGATTGTTGATACTCACGCCATTGTTCGGCTTCCCGGCTCCCGCGCTGGTGATATAACCGACGCATTGGCGCAGGTATGCCCGTCTCTTCGTGTAATGAGTACCGGCAAATCGGTCGAGATTTTTAAAGAAGTAGGATTACCCGCAGAGGTGATTGAGCGGTTTTCAATTGATAAGCTCAGTGGAAGCCACGGTATCGGACACACCCGTATGGCGACAGAATCTGCAGTAACTACTCTGGGCGCGCACCCTTTCTCAACGGGTTATGATCAGTGCCTTGTGCACAATGGATCACTATCTAATCACAACCTTAAACGCCGTGAGCTTATTCGTGAAGGCCTCACGTTTGAAACTGACAATGATACAGAGGTGGCTGCGGCTTACCTGACCCACAAGCTCAATCAAGGTAACTCTCTGGGTGAAGCATTGGAAGCAAGTATCGATGACCTGGACGGCTTTTATACCTTTTTGGTTGGTACTCAAAATGGTTTTGGTGTGCTTCGCGATCCTATAGCCTGCAAGCCTGCAGTGCTTGCAGAAACAGATCAATACGTTGCTTTTGGCAGCGAGTACAGAGCATTGGTCAACCTGCCGGACATCCAGTCAGCTAAAGTCTGGGAACCTGAACCTGCCACTGTTTACTTTTGGGAGCATTAGTTTTGGAATACGATATCACCGCTACCGGCATTCGCGGTCTAAACGAAAAGCTACATGCTGAACCTGCAGACTCAAGCCAGAACTGGAATGTTGTGAACCCCAACGGCGCACATGCAATTGCCGTGGGCTTAAACGCTCCACTGAATGTATCTATCAATGGATCGACCGGTTACTACTGTGCGGGTATGAACAAACTTGCCAGCGTTAAGGTGCACGGGTCCGTCGGACCCGGCGCTGCAGAAAACATGATGTCAGGCAGCCTTACTGTCGACGGCGACGCCAGTCAGTACGCCGGTGCCAGCGGACATGGCGGTTTACTGAACATCAAGGGCAACGCATCTTCCCGATGCGGTATTTCAATGAAAGGCATTAATATCGTTGTACATGGCAACATCGGTCATATGTCAGCGTTTATGGCTCAGTCCGGCAATCTGGTGGTACTTGGAGATGCCGGAGATGCGTTGGGAGACTCTCTGTACGAAGCGCGTCTGTTTGTACGTGGCGAAGTAAAAAGTCTCGGTGCTGACTGCATAGAAAAGCCGATGCGCGAAGAGCACATCGCTTTCCTTGCCGAGCTGCTTAATGAAGCGGGGGCCGACGCCACTCCCGATCAGTTCAAGCGCTATGGGTCTGCGCGCGAGTTGTATCACTTTAATATAGACAACGCATCAGCTTACTAACATTAACGCGTCATTCGCAGCTGACGCAAAATTAAATTGATAAAGTAGCAGCCAATGGATAAAACACCGAATACAACGCCAAGACAATCATCTACCTTCGATGACTACACGTTGTCTGAGATCAGGCGTGCCGCAGCCACTGGAATTTACGATATACGCGGCGGCGGTGCAAAAAGAAGCCTGCCGCACTTTGATGACTTGTTGTTTCTCGGGGCATCAATGTCGCGCTACCCGCTGGAAGGTTACAGGGAGAAATGCACTACCAATGTGGTGTTGGGTACTCGTCATGCTAAAAAGCCAATTGAACTGGACATACCCATTACCATCGCCGGAATGAGTTTCGGTTCACTGTCGGGCCCTGCCAAAGAATCTCTCGGTCGCGGTGCCACTATGGCTGGCACCAGCACGACGACAGGTGACGGGGGTATGACAGAAGAAGAACGCGGTCACTCGAAAACACTAGTCTATCAATACCTGCCTTCCCGGTACGGTATGAACCCGGACGACTTGAGACGCGCCGATGCGGTAGAAATGGTGGTTGGTCAGGGAGCCAAACCAGGGGGTGGTGGCATGCTGCTGGGGCAGAAGATTTCTGATCGGGTCGCATCTATGCGCAATCTGCCAGCCGGTATCGACCAGCGCTCTGCATGTCGGCATCCGGACTGGACCGGCCCTGATGATCTGGAAATAAAAATACTTGAGCTTCGCGAAATCACAGATTGGCAAATACCTGTGTTTGTAAAAGTTGGAGGCGCCAGGCCCTACTATGATGTTGCACTTGCGGTAAAAGCCGGTGCGGATGTGATTGTTTTGGACGGAATGCAAGGGGGGACCGCCGCCACACAGGAAGTTTTTATTGAGCACGTTGGTCAGCCAACGCTTGCCTGTATACGCCCTGCAGTTCAGGCGTTACAGGATCTGGGTATGCATCGTAAGGTGCAATTGATAATTTCCGGCGGTATACGCAATGGCGCTGATGTAGCAAAGGCGCTGGCACTGGGTGCAGATGCAGTGTCTATCGGTACTGCTGCCCTGGTGGCGATTGGCGATAACGATCCACGCTGGGCGAAAGAATACGAGGCACTTGGTAGTGCAGCCGGTTGTTACGATGACTGGCATGAAGGTCAGGACCCTGCTGGCATAACCACACAGGACCCTGAACTCATGAAAAGACTGGATCCCGAAATTGCCGGTAGAAGATTGGCTAACTATCTCAATGTATTAACACTGGAAGCCCAGACAATTGCGCGCGCCTGCGGTAAAAATAATATTCATAACCTGGAACCTGAAGACCTGTGCGCTCTAACCGTGGAAGCAGCCGCTATGGCAGGTGTGCCATTGGCAGGCACGCAATGGATACCCGGGCAGCAAAGCTACTAAACAACCTATAGACAAAATCTAAAGCGAGCAAAAAACAATGACTGAAGATCTGGCAAAATTTGCAAAAGAAAATAACATTAAGTACTTCATGGTGTCGTACACGGATCTTTTTGGTGGTCAGAGAGCAAAGCTGGTTCCGGCACAAGCCATTGCAGGCATGCAGGCGGACGGTGCCGGCTTTGCGGGCTTTGCGACCTATCTGGATATGACACCTGCACATCCGGACATGCTGGCCGTTCCTGATCCGTCGTCTGTTATACAGCTTCCCTGGAAACCCCAGGTCGCCTGGGTGGCTGCCAATTGCGTGATGAATGATCAAAAGGTAGATCAGGCACCGCGAAACGTGCTTAACCGGTTACTTGCACAGGCTAGCGACATGGGGCTGCGGGTTAAAACCGGAATCGAGGCAGAGTTCTTTCTGCTCAGTCGTGATGGTAGTGTTCTCTCGGACGAATACGACAACGCAGCAAAACCCTGTTACGACCAACAGGCAGTCATGCGTCGCTACGATGTGATCGAGGAGATCTGCGACTATATGCTGGAGCTTGGCTGGGGCCCGTATCAGAATGATCATGAAGATGCCAACGGCCAGTTTGAAATGAACTGGGAGTTTGATGACGCTTTAAGAACGGCCGACAAACATTCGTTTTTTAAATTTATGGTGAAGTCCGTTGCTGAAAAGCACGGCATACGCGCCACGTTTATGCCCAAACCGGTCGAAGGCTTAACCGGAAACGGTTGCCATGCACATATTTCCGTGTGGGACACCGCCGGAAAAAACAATGCGTTCACCGACGACAGCAATGAACTGGGGCTTTCAGAGCAAGGCCATCATTTCCTCGGCGGCATCATGCGTCACGCCAGTGCGATGGCGGCAATTACTAATCCCACCGTTAACTCGTATAAAAGAATCAACGCACCGCGCACAGTATCCGGTGCTACCTGGGCGCCTAATACCGTTACCTGGTCCGGCAACAACAGAACGCATATGGTGCGAGTACCCGGGCCCGGGCGCTTCGAACTACGCCTGCCCGATGGTGCCGTCAACCCGTACTTGTTGCAGGCGGTGATTGTGGCCGCCGGTATCAGTGGATTGAACAAAAAGGCAGACCCCGGCAAACGACACGACATTGATATGTATGCCGAGGGACATACCGTAAAGGATGCCCCGCAACTGCCTTTGAATCTACTGGATGCGATTAGAACCTATAAGCAGGACACTGAATTGTGCGAAGCAATGGGAGAGGAGTTTTCCAACGCCTATTTCAAGCTGAAAATGCAGGAATGGAATTCATTCTGTTCACATTTTTCAGATTGGGAGAAAACCAACACGTTAGATGTTTAGTGCTAATTGGTGCCCATCCGGAAACAAGCGCTACTGCGTACCACTCAGACACGCGATCTTTTGCCGACCACATGTAGTTACTTAAGAGCAACTAAGCGCCTACATGTGGTAGGCAAAATCTCACGCACCTGAATGATCCTCGCGACACCCTGTTTCTGGATAGGCACTAGCTAATGATATGAAAATCATCAGACCTGATGCTGTCCAGAGGCTTTAAATAGGCAATTGCCGCGATGCCGTCGGCGGTCTGGCCGTCGAAGGTGGTCTTTGCGAAATTGAGATCGGCGGTGCTCTCGCCGGAGCCGCGAAAGTCGATTCGCAAGCTGGCCGGTCCAGCGTCAGCCAGACTGCTAGTTTCAACATGCTCTCCTCCAAGGGTATGTTCAGGCACAGTGTAATGCAATGTGGTGTTTGGTATAGACCGGGTTTAATACAGTGCTGCCCGCGGCTAACTACGGGCTGAGCATGGCGGGCTAATTACAAGCGTCAGGGAAAAGAAACCTAAGCCAAAACCAGGGTGTATTATTTGCAGCCTATAACAAGCTATCGCTGTTTCTTTGTGACTTCTATTAAGCTGTAGAGTTGCGATTATCTGGATTACTCTGTCGAGCCTGTGAATGTTTTGCGGTCTTCAAACCAGAGCGCCTGACTGTCCCGCGTAGTGATCTGTAAAAGACCGTGGTGGCTGTGTGTTCGGGACGGTTGAAGTAGCAGCGACTTTGTGATGTATCGTGGAGCCTCGCTCACGCGTCGGGTTACCCGGTTGCTGTCGCAATCGTGGCGACTCGTGCGGCATGCACCCGCGAGCGAAGGGGCTGTTTAGTCGGGTTCGATAACTCCCTCGACTGGCATGTGGCGGCCGGGTGTAGCCAACAGTAAGGTCCCCGCAAACTATAGTTACGAGCCTTAATCTGCGAAATAACACCCGGTGTGTCGTGGTGATCTCATCGCTCTATAGACGGGCTGGTGAAACGCGTGCCGGATTTTCTGCGTGAATGCTGTAGATAATCGAGTCAACACCCGGGCTGGCTCTGTTGCCAACAGTTGTTTACGCTGCACATTCAACCGTGTCTTGCGCTGTTAAGCGCCATTATCCCTGCTAACCACCCACGGAATAAGCAACGTCAGAATAAACAATCGCGTCACGTGACAGGCGGCGACAAACCCCGGGTTGGCACCCATCACTGCGCCTATGGCTATCATGGTTTCCAGCCCGCCGGGTGCAAACGCAATGATTACGTGTGCCACTGGCATGTCCAGTATCACGGCTATCGGTAATGCGGCCAGGCACGCAACGATAACCGTGAGTGTTGTTGTCAGGGAGCCGGCAAGCAGACTGTCTTTTAACTGCCGGGGTGTGATTGCGGAAAATCGTGTGCCGATCAACGTCCCCACGACAATAAAACACGGCAGCGCTATAACCTGCGTGAGTGAGCCGGGTGTCAGTCCGCTTAGCTGGGTTATGGCCGATAGCAGCATGGCCGCGATCAGATAGGGAGCGGGGACAGAAACTCGTGCCAGCAACAGCCCTAGTGCGGCCGAGGCTGCGACCAACGGTACCAGATGCGTTGCCTGCATGGTCTGCTCTGCGACTGGCATCGATGTACTGACGTCAATGCCAAACATAATTGCGACAAACGGTACGCAGAGCGTCAGCGCCAGCAACCTGATCGCCTGGACTACGGATATTCTGGCCAGATCCACGTGCAGTGTTGACCCCAGGCTCAGTACAAACCCCAGATGGCCGGGGGCTGCGGCCAGGGTGGCGCTACGACGATCAAAGCCGAAGTATCTGCCGAGCAGATAGCGGCACAGCAGCAGTATCACCACCAACATGATCGCCAACGCCACGAATGCTATCGGCCAGCTTAAGATCGCAGCGGCGGCTTCGTCATTGACACCGGCACCGATGCTGATGCCGATGAACAGCAATGCTGTGTCTCTTACGGGTACCGCGACATCACACTTGATGCCGGCCAGACCTACGGCGCTGACCAGTATTGCCGGACCAAGCAACGGGTAGACAGGAAATGACAGCAGGTACGCCAGCCCAGCGCCGGCCAGACCAATGGCAAGTGTGTACAAGGTGATGACTGCAATGGAGCGCATGGTCTGGGTCCAGAGGATCAACCGGGTCTGGTGCACGTAAAGTGAGTTAAGGGGCGGGTGTGATCGGTCGGGTTGTGGTCAGCTGAACAGATCGGCGTTCACGGCACCGAGTGCTGCGCGTGCTACGTCGAGATCCTGATCCGGTGAGCCGGACCCGATACCAATGCCGCCGACCAGCTCGCCTTCTATAATCACCGGTAGCCCACCGGTCAGGCCGGTTACCGAGCCATCGGTGGCGGCGGCAATTGCCGGTCTCACCGGGTCGGGGATCGAGCTGCTCGGGGCGCCGATAGAGGCGGCCGTCTGTGCCTTCGCCAATGCGCTTTTGCGGCTGAGGTACTTAGCGCCGGTCATTTTGAACTGCAGCAGCGGGTCCCCGCTGCAGTCGACAATGGCGATGCACTGCGGCTGACCTATCCGCTCAGCGGCTGCAACGGATGCCGCAAGCATTGCAAGAACGCCCTGATGGGTAAGAATCCGTTTGTTGACGATATAGCTCATGGTTGGATTTGCGACGGTTGGGTGAGTTGAGCAAGCGATGGCAGAGGTTGTTCGGGCTTGCGGATGGCGCTATTTTGCCAGATTTCTGTGTCTGACATAGATTGATGTAAGTCGTGGTAGTATCCGCTGCAGAAAAATCCGTGGCGACGGCCACGGTACCTTCACGCAACGCAATTCGACCACACAGAGCCTGAACGTCAAGTATGAATGAAATTGTCATCCGGCTGCAGAGTTGGGGATATCGGAAACTACTGGGCAGTGTGTTGCCAGTGCGCTGGTTTTCTCCAGCGGTACCAGACATCACGACTGCGGTCGACGGCAGGCTGAACCTTGAAATTGTCAGTCACTGCTGGGGATACTCGCATTTGCTGGCGTATCAGATCGGCGCGCTGATCAATCATCCGCCGGTCAATGTCGATATCACCTATACGCTGTGTTATTGCCCGGAGGATACCGATACCGACGCGCTGGTAAAACACTGTGCGCAATTGACGGTGCCGTCTGTCAGCTGGAATTTCAAACCGCTTGAAAAGGGTCAGCTGTTTCGGCGTGCGATCGGACGCAATCAGGCGGCACTGGCAACTTCGGCTGACTGGGTGTGGTTTACCGACTGCGATACGATCTTCCATGCCGGTTGTCTTGATTCACTGGCTGCTGCTGTGCAGGATAACCGGCAGCGGATGTTGTTTCCGGCCAGTGAGCGCATTACACCGTTACTCGGTCAGTCGCACGAGCTACTGGCCGCGCTCGATCTGGACCGTGGCTTGCCGGATATAGATCAGGCTCTGTTCACCCACAACGACATCAGCAAGGCCAAAGGGGCGTTCCAGATTGTCAATGGTACGGTCTGTCGGGCGGTGGGGTATTGTCGTGATATCGGTTTGTTTCAGGCACCTACCGACAAGTGGCGCAAGACCTATGAGGACACAGTATTCCGCAAGCTTATCGGTACCGAGGGCAGCGCAATTGATCTGGTTAATTTGTATCGCATCCGCCATATAGAAAAGGGACGCTACACGCAGAACTCGGCCATCAGTGACGTGCGCAAGACGTTACGCAAAAACACCGACCGGCCCTGATAATCCCTACCGGCTATTGCCTGCCGGGTGTGGTCCTGGTGATTGCCGGTATTCCGGTGGCGCTGTTAGCCCGCGGTTAAGCCCTTTTTTTGCAGGTCTGACTATGCGGGCCTTGCTATGCAGGTTCCGGCAATGCCAGGTGGCTTTGTAACAGCATCTCTACCGGTTTCGGTTTGGCAATCGCGTACCCCTGCAAATGGTCAATGCCCATACCGGTCAGCAGTTGCTTGATTTCTTCATTTTCGACAAACTCGGCAATGGTCTGCATGCCCATGGTATGACCAATGTCATTGATCAGTTTGACCATGGCCAGATCCTGCTTATCGTCGATGATATCTCTGATAAACACACCGTCGATTTTCAGGTAGTCAAACGGCAGGGTTTTCAGATACGCCAGTGACGAAAAACCACTGCCAAAATCGTCCAGTGCAAATGTGCATCCCTTTGCCCGCAGGGTGCTCATCAGCATCTGGGCATGGTTCAGGTTGGCGATGGCGGCGGTTTCTGTTACCTCGAAGCAGATCTTAGTTGCCGGTACCTTAGTTGCGTCGAGCAGTTGGGCCAGATAAGGTAAAAAGTTCTCGTCACCGAGTGACTGGCCTGACAAGTTAATGCTGCACACTTCAATCCTGCTGACCAGTGCCGGGTGGTTTTCAAGGTAGTTCAATGTTGAAGAAAGCACCCAGCGGTCAATCTGCGACGCCTGACTGTATTGTTCGGCGGTCGGCAAAAACAGCCCCGGTGAAATCAGGCTGTTGTCTTCATCTTTCATGCGGACCAGAATTTCGAAGTGACAGCCGCGATCTGCATTGTGGTTGGCTGGCGCTATCTCCTGCGCATACAGAACAAACCGGCCATTCTGCAGTGCGTAATCTATTTTGCTGACCAGCTGTAGTTGCTCACGTCGGTTTGCCAGTACCTCGCTGTCGGTGCTGAAGACATGCACGCGATTACGGCCGGCATCTTTGGCGGTGTAGCAGGCGCTGTCGGCGTCGCTCAACGCGTTAATGGCGCTGCCGCTACTGGCGTCGATAGGTACGATGCCGATGCTGATACCGACGCTGAATACCTGGTTCTCCCAAAGGAAGCGGTAGTCACTGATTGCCTTGAGCAGACTGTTGGTGACAGCTGCTGCTTGTTCGACCTGGCATCCGTGCAGAATCAGGGCGAATTCATCACCGCCCAGTCGGGCCAGTGTATCCGAGGCGCGGGTTTGGCCGCGCAGCACCCGGGCAATTTGCCTGAGCAACTCATCACCGGCAACATGGCCGCAGGTGTCGTTGATCACTTTAAATTGATCCAGGTCCATATAGCACAGGCAGTGAGCACTGTTGTTAGCGTGCGCATCATCTATGGAGTGTTTCAGAACCTGGTCAAACTGGCGTCGATTCATCAGGCCGGTTAAATCATCAACACTGGCCTGTCTGAGTAGTTCGGTTTTGAGCCGAACCTGTTCAGTGATATCACTGAATACCAGTACAGCACCGCTGGCCTTGTGGTGACTGCTGGTGATAACGGGGGAAATTCTACATTCTATGGTGCGGGAATTAGCGGTCGCGTCGAGCATTTCCAGCTCGCGGTTAAACAGTGCATCGTCCTGCATGGCTGACAGTATTTTTGCGGTACTCAGCACTTCTCCGGTGTGTGGTTCACTGGCACAAAAAACGTCTTCAATGGATTTATCGAGCGCGTCGACCATCGGCCATCCGGTTCGCTTTTCTGCAGCGGGATTCATATAGGCGATGGCGCCATTGTTACTGACGGTGATCACGCAATCGGTGATTGATCCCAGTGTTGTTTCCGCCTGGACTTTTTGCCTGGTGAGTTCTGCAAATGTGTTTTTCAGCCGTTTGCGCATAGATTCTATGGCGCTGGCCAGATCACCAACTTCATTGGAGCAGCTGGTATCGACGTGCACATTGAATTTACCCTGTGCAATTCTGTTGGCGCTGCTGCGCAGTTGTGAAATCGGCTTGACCGTCAGACGTGTAAAGTGCTGCAACGCAAACCAGACAATAAAACAGGTGAGCAGACCCAGCGGAATAATCCGAATCAGCTGCCCACCGAGCGAGCTTAAATAGTCGGACAGCGGTATGAAAATACCTACGCTCCAGGCTACCTCTATGGAATCTTTCATGGGCAGCACTTTCAGCTGGCCGCGGGTGCCGTCGAGGTTTACCTGTGTTTCAAACGGGGTGTCAAATGAGCTGATACCACGGTGATTTAATTGCAGGTACTCCAGTACGTCTGCGGTGTAGTGAGTGGCTAGTGGATTAGGTGCGACCGGGTTGTTTTGTTTTGAAGTTGGTGTCGCGAATCTGTCGATAATCAAAGTGCCGTCGCCGTCGGCCAGAAATACCGTGGAGTTGTCGCTGACAGGAAGGTGCGCCATAAACTGCTGAATCCGCGGCAGTAGCAGGTCGACACCGACAACACCGAGCAGTCGGGCGTTGCTGTCCCGCAGGGTGCTCGCCCAGGTCAATACCGGTTGCCCGGTGCTGACGTCCAGATAGATATCCGTCCAGATGGGTGAGTCCGAGGCAATTGCCTCCTTGAACCAGGGGCGGGTTGTGGCGTTAAACGCTGAGCCCTCTTCGATCACAGTGCCTGCAGTGCCCTCTGGCGTGATCGCATATTTACACAGCAAGCCGTCGGTTTGCGGGGTAGACTGGAATATTGCCCAATGGGTCGCGTCGTCTTTGATTTCGGAATTAACGCCGAGGAAGTTACCCTGTGGATCAGCGATAAAAACCCCGCTGACGCCGTAGTCGGCAGTACGTTGTGGCAGGTCGTGCATGAAGCGGATTACGGCTTGTTCGTCAGCGATGTCGACGTAGCCCGCCAGTACCGCGTTAGTGACTGATTGCCCAATGATTGAAGGGGTTTTCAGAAAACGGGCGACCTCTACCGAGACTTGCCGTGTGGTGGCATTTGCCGCGTCGGTGGCGACTTTCCCGACAATGCGATTTGCGCTACTCATTAAGAGGTAGGCTGTTGACGCCACCGATATCAGTAGCAGAAGGCTGAAGGCCGAGGTCAGCAGGCGTTGGGTAGAAATGCGGCCGAAGTGCTTTTTGAAAAAGCGATCCATATCGTTCAAAAACCGGTCCGTGTTGTTGTAAAACTCTGAGCAGGCCGACGCAGGCGCTCAGTGTGCTTGTGGGGAGGTCGTAAGTTTACATGTTCGTGACGCAGCGGTGACAGTTGTTTGAGCAGATAATCGCTGTCGCCTGTTTTGAAATGTCACATTTTGTAAAATGGTGCTTTTCCGGCACTTCTGTTGTCTGGTCATCGCGAAAGCTGTGTGGGAGCAGGACGGTCTGTTGTCCGGAATAAGCCCGGTCGGTGATCCCGCTTGCGGATTAGTCCGCTGGCGGCTGTGGGGTCAGTGCGTTTGGCCGTAATGTCGTGCCGGGTCCCCGCACCGTGGTCAATATTAATAGGGTCGGTATTGTTCGGTACGGTCGCGGGTTCGGGCAGTCTTATACACCGCGGCGTGGCAGATCGGAGCAGGTTGCCTGCAGCGACTATCGACACCTGGATCTGACACGGTTAAACGACCAGCGCAAAGCGCCTGATCAGCCCTGTGTTGATAAGGCTGTCAGTTGAGCTCTGCCTTAACTGACCTTTTTGCTGCGGTGCCGGGCACAGCGCATCGGGACTTGCCGGTGGTTACCCGATTCACTGGACGCGCCATTTCCGATCACCCACAATAGCGGGAACGTGCAAGCGCGGTACCCGTGTCGGCTTGCCGTGAACCATTCAAACGCCATACAGACTAGCGAATAACGTGTCCTTCCTGATAACCACTGCTCAACGAATCGTCTATGCAGCACTGTTGCTGCTTGCCGTGGTGATATTAAATTTCATTTTAATTCACCTGGCCCCCGGAGACATCGCCGACACTATCGCCGGAGATATGGGGGGCGCAGATGCCACGGTGATGGCGCAGATTCGCATTGACTACGGGCTTGACCAGCCGATGCTCTACCAGCTCTGGAAATATCTCTGGGGGGTACTGCATTTTGACTTTGGGCATTCGTTTTTTTTCAATGTGAGTGTCGCTGATTTAATCCTTGAGCGGCTGCCTGCCACCTTGTTGCTGGTGATCACGGCTCAAATACTCGCGCTGGTCATTGGCACTTTGCTGGGTGTGATCTCGGCGCGCAGGCCAAATGGTCCGCTGAGTCATTTTGTCACACTGATCGCTCTGTTTGGCTATTCGGCGCCGGTGTTCTGGACAGGCATCATGCTGCTGATTACGTTTTCGCTGTGGATACCGATTTTCCCGGTGGCGGGTATGCAGGATATGACCATCGAAGGCGGGGGGCTGGCGCACTATCTTGATATTGCCCACCACATGGTATTGCCGGTGATAACACTGGCGTCGATCTTTCTTGCCCTGTATAGCCGTCTGTGCCGTGCCAGCATGATGGAAGTGCTGGGCGCGGACTACATTCGCACTGCACGGGCCAAGGGGTTATCAGAATCTCAGATTATCTATAAACACGCACTGAAAAATTCTCTGAGCCCGGTGGTCACGCTTGCCGGACTGCAGTTCTCGGCGGTGGTGTCCGGCGCGGTACTGGTAGAGGCGGTGTTCAGTTGGCCGGGACTGGGGTCGCTGGCGTTGCAGTCGATCATTGCGCGTGACACCCCGACGATACTGGGCATTCTTTTTTTCTCTGCGCTGGTGGTGGTAATAGGTAACCTTCTGACCGACTTTGTACTGAGACTGATAGACCCGAGGATTCGCAGTGGCCGGTAACAAAGCAGTCGCTAACACCGCTGAGCCGGTTGTTGGAAAAGCACGTCATCCGGTGATGGAAGCGGTGGCTATGTTTTTTGGCAATTACGCCGCTGTGGTGGCGCTGATTGTTTTGCTGGTGATTATCACCGGTGCCGTGGTCGGGCCGATCTATTACCCGACCGATCCGTTTGAAATGGTCTGGGCGCCTTTTTCTCCGCCGGGTCAGGAGGGCTTTCTGCTGGGTACCGATTACCTGGGTCGTGACATCCTCGCGGCGATTCTGGCCGGCGGGCGGGTGTCGCTGGCTATTGGGCTTGCCGCCGCTTTTATGAGTGTGTTTATCGGTATTACGGTGGGCGCTTTAGCGGGGTTTTATAGAGGCTGGGTCGAAGAAATACTTATGCGCTTTACCGAGTTTTTTCAGGTACTGCCAACGCTGTTGTTCTCAATGGTGATCGTCGCGCTGTTCGGTGCGTCTCTGCCGATGATCACCTTCGCCATTGGCATTGTCAGCTGGACGGCAGTGGCACGTATTACCCGTTCTGAGTTTTTACGCATCCGTGAGCTTGAGTACGTTACCGCGTCCCGCTCTGGTGGTGCGACCAACTTCAAGCTGATTTTTTCGGTCATTCTACCCAATGCCCTGCCGCCGATTATTGTGCAGGCGGCGTTGATGGTCGGGTCGGCTATATTGTTTGAGGCCGGCTTGAGCTTTCTTGGTCTAAGTGACCCCAACACCATGAGCTGGGGGCAGATTATCGGCAGCAACCGACCGTATATTCTAGACGCGAGCTATACCGTGACCATTCCCGGGCTTGCTATATTTATCACCGTGCTGGCTATTTCACTGGTTGGTGACGGCTTGAATGACGCGCTGAACCCGAAGCTCAGGCGCAGGTAATCGTTATGAATAAGCCTATTCTGCGGGTTGAGGATCTGACCGTCACGTTAACCACCCGTGATGGCATCGCACCGGTGCTGGATAACGTATCTTTTTCACTCAACGCCGGTGAGAGCATCGGCATTGTCGGTGAGTCCGGTTGCGGTAAATCTATGACCGCACTGGCGATCATGGGGTTGCTGCCACAGCCGGTGGGTAATATAGCGTCGGGTCGTATCTGGTTTGGCGACGAAGACATGGTGGCCGTCAGTGATGCCAGAATGCGTGAGATACGCGGTAATGATATCTCGATGATCTTCCAGGAACCCATGACATCACTCAATCCGGTCTACACCATTGGTGAGCAGATTGCCGAGGTGCTGCGTCGTCATCAGAACATGAATCGACGTCAGGCAATGGTACGTGCCACAGAGTTGCTCGATGCCGTGCGAGTCCCTGACCCGGCCAGGCGGGTGCGTGATTATCCGCACCAGTTGTCAGGTGGTCAGCGTCAGCGTGTAATGATTGCTATCGCACTGGCGTGTGAGCCCAGGGTACTGATTGCCGATGAGCCAACCACCGCGCTCGACGTCACAGTGCAGGCACAGATTTTTGAGCTGCTCAGTGACCTGCAATCCAACACCGGCACAGCGGTGATTATGATCACCCATGATATGGGCGCTATTGCTGAAATGTCGGAGCGCATGATTGTGATGTACGCCGGCCGTAAAGTAGAGGAGGGCACTGTTGACGATGTACTGGATAATCCGCGCCACCCCTATACACGAGGGTTGATTGCCTGCGTGCCGCACATACAGGAGGTTGTCACCGATCAACGACAGCCGCTGGTTGAGATTGAAGGGATTGTGCCATCGTTGTCAGAGTTTGGTCAGAACGCCTGTCTGTTTGCTTCCCGCTGTCGGCACGTGACTGATCAATGCCTGGCAGCACGTCCGCCAGAGGCACAGGTGAGCCTGCAGCATCATGCAGCGTGCTGGCATGCGGAGAAGCTTTCATGAATCACCCGAACTCAAACGCTGATGGCGCACTAGTTGATCCTGCTGCGACTGATGCTGTTACTGATACAGCGCTGTTGCAGGTGCAGAACCTTGAGGTCCGTTTTCAAGTTGGCAGTCGCTTCGGGGTCAAAAAATATCTGCAAGCGGTTGATCAGGTCAGCTTCAGTATTCAGCGTGGCGAAACACTGGGGCTTGTTGGCGAGTCCGGGTCCGGTAAAACCACTACCGCGCTTGCGGTTGCCAGACTAGTGAGTGCCGCAGCCGGGTCAGTCACGCTTGACGGAGACGACCTGCTCAATTGCAGCGGCGATCAACTGCGCGCGTTACGCCACAAGATGCAATTTATATTTCAGGATCCTTACTCAAGCCTTAACCCGCGTCTGCGTGCCGAGCAGGTGGTTCTGGAGCCACTGACCAACCTGGGAAAACTGTCGGCGTCAACGCAACTGGAAACCATCGACCGGTTGTTTGCCGCAGTCGGATTGCGGCCAGAGCAAAAGCGTTTGTTCCCGCATCAGTTCTCGGGCGGGCAGCGACAGCGTATCGGCATTGCCAGAGCGCTTGCCACCAACCCTGAGCTGATCATTTGCGATGAGCCCGTGTCAGCGCTGGATGTGGCGGTACAGTCGCAGATACTAAATTTATTGCGCAGGCTGCAATCTGAACGCAACCTGACCTACCTGTTTATATCGCACGACCTCGGTGTAGTGCAGCATATGTGCGATAGAGTGGCCGTGATGTACATGGGGCGGATTGTCGAGTTTGCTGATCGCAAAAGTCTGTTTAATACCCCGCAGCATCCGTATACCCATGCCTTGTTGTCGGCGGTGCCGTCGATCAACAAACGTCGCGGTGCCGCTAACACGCGTATAAAAATACCGGGTGATCCCCCCGATCCGGTCAATCTGCCGAGTGGCTGCCGGTTTGTTTCGCGGTGTCCGATTGCCATAGATCGCTGCCGTCAGGAAGAGCCGGTGTTGGCAGGATCAGCACAGCAGCAGGTCGCGTGTCATCGGGTGGCAGAGCCGGTGCCGATCAGGCAGCTATTGGCAGACGGGTAGCTAGTGCCCATCCAGAAACAAGCGCTACTGCGTACCACTCAGACACGCGATCTTTTGCCGACCACATGGTGTTACTTAAGAACAACTAAGCGCCTACCTGTGGTAGGCAAAATCTCACGCACCTGAATGATCATCGCGACACCCTGTTTCCGGATGGGCACTAGCTAGTGCCGACCATCACCGCTGTCATGCGCGCGCTGTTTTTAATACGCCCGGGCACCCTTGTTCACTGTCCATGCGGTTTAACTATTCAGGTAGGTTAACTGTTCAGGCAGTCGCCCCGGCCAGTTCGGTGGCGAAGTGGTCGATCAGTGATGCTTTCAATATTTTTCCGGTCGCAGCTGCCGGCAGCTTGTCAGTGATAATGACTCGCGATGGTCGCTTATAGGGGGCCAGCTGTTCACTGACATGCGCCTTCAGGGTGGCTTCCGAGATATCGCAATTCTGCCGCACTTGCACAAATGCCAGTACTTCTTCGTTGCCTTGAACGGTACGGCCGGCCACGGCTGCCAATACGACATCCGGGTGTGTTGTCAGTGCTGCTTCTATTTCAACCGGGTACACATTAAAGCCTGATCGGATTATCAGCTCTTTTGATCGTCCGGCAATATGTAAGCTGCCGTGTTCGTCAAAACGCCCCAGGTCACCGGTTCGAAACCACCCGTCGCTGTGAAATGCTGTTGCCGTCTGTTGGGGGTCACGATAGTACCCTTTCATCACTTGCGGTCCCTTAACCAGTATCTCGCCGATGCCGGAGTCCGGGGTCGCGCCGGTGGCTTGATAGTCGAGCTTTAAGCGGCATTCTCCCATTGGCACACCGACGCTGATATCGCTGTCACCGATAGCGTTCTGCGTGGCGCAGCAACCTGCTGCCGTCTCCGTCAGTCCATAACCGTTTTGCAGCGCCACGCCGTAGAATTGCTCGGCTTCGTGTTTCCAGGCCGGGTCAAGCGGTGCCGCGCCGGAGGACACGTAGCGCAGTAAGCCGCGTGTGTAGTTGGGAATGTTTCGTTCGCGCGCATACTGAAACAGCTGTGCGTGCATTTGCGGTACTGCAGGGAAAATCGTCACATCATCGTTGAGTGCCTCGAACAAACGCGCGACATCAAAACGTGGTTCCAGCCTGATGGTTGCCCGGCAGCTGGTCATTGCAAACAGTGTTACCAGTCCGAAGATATGCGATAGCGGCAGCGTCACGTAACAGACATCGCCCTGTGTTGAGCCTCGCAGTTTGGCTGAGGCATACGCACCGCTGATGAGGTTCTGATGGGTCAGCATTGCCGCTTTGGGTGCCCCCGTAGTGCCAGACGTGTACAGCAGTACCGCGACCTGATCCTGCGGCTGCTGATAGACTGGCTCGGTAGCGCTGCCGCTGCGCGCTGCGATGGCAACTTCGCCAAAGGGTCCGGTCAAAAGTGTAGCGTTCATCAGCGTGGCATGCTGTCTGGCGGGTTCTGACACATCGACTGAGAACACTACCAGCGAAGGATCACAGTGCGGAATAAGGCGGTTTAGTTCAACCGGGGTGATACGCGAATTCACCACCACGGCGATGGCATCCAGGCGGCTTGCCGCATACAAAAGCGCCACGACCGACGGGCAGTTTTCAAACACCAGTAATACGCGGTCTCCAGCGCGTACACCATGCTGCTGCAGTACATCGACAGCGGCATCAACCATGTCGGTTAGGCCGGCCCAGGAGTGTTTGTTCCCGGTATGGTCAATCAATGCTACGGTGTTCGGGCAGATAGCGCTGGTGGCGGTCAGGAGATCATGCACACGCCTTGCAGCGTTGTCTGCTATCGGCACCTGAGTGCTGTCTGTATTGATGATATATTCCTCCGGCTTGATTCGGCAATGCGCAGTGGTGTCGAACCAATACCGTGTCGGCTGCGATCCAGCGTAAAATATACATCAATCACTGGAGTTCTTGCGTGATACTTAATCGTGCAGGGATACCTGGCGTGCGGCCATCAACAGGCGCTTCTGCCATAGCACTTGTATTCAGTGGCGCTCCATAAAGGCAATTCATCATGATACCGCGCAATAACATTACCGCCCTGACGCTGCGCCTGCCATCGCCTTCTGATGCGGTGGCATTCTATAGCACGATGCTGGGCATGTCTGTGATTGCTGAGTCCGGCAGTACCGCTGCCTGTGCGTTTAACCCCGCTGCCTGCAAGCTTGTTTTCCAGCAGGCTGATGTCAGTGATTTTGTCCAGCGATCAAATGGCTTTTACTGGAAGATCGGCATTACCGTAGATAACCTGCAGGTGGCGGTGCAATTTCTCAGAGAGCAGGGCGTTGCAGTGACGCCGCCGAAGCAGTTTCAGGAGATCGGCTACCTCAGTCACCTGACAGATCCAGCCGGGTTTCCGGTTGAACTGCTGCAGCGCGGCTTTGACGGGCGTGAACTTCCGGTCGCACACGGCCACCCGATTGGCGTGCAGGGGGCGCTTGCCCATATTACTTTGCGTGTTACGGATATTGATCGCGCACAGCGCTATTTTGGTTCTACTCTAGGGATGCGGCTGATGTCCGTGCAGCCCGTCAATGACTACGGTTTTTGCCTGTATTTTTACGCATGGAGCACTGAGGTGCTACCTGATCCGGACCTTGAGTCGGTCAGCAACAGAGAGTGGTTGTGGGCACGCCCCTACACACTTATAGAATTACAGCACCTGCAGCAAAAAGACGCTGTGGTGCACGTTGCATCTTCACTGGAGGCCGGATTTGACGGATTCAGTTTCGGTGCAAGTGCCGATGAACAACCAACCGAAGTGCCCGCCGGTGAGATTCTGCGGTGCTTGTAGCGTTTGTCGGGCCTGGCTGTTTAGTTACTGTTAATCAGCAGCACTTGATGTGCCGGGCAGTGTTCGGTTTTTGTTAAATCTGTACTGCTGCGGTGTGCGCGACGAAGGCTTCAGGTACAGTTGTCGCCGACGCAAACAACAGCGCTTTCGCCAGACCGGAAATACGGTCTGGCTGATCGTCCGGCAGCGGTGGGCACTGCCAGCAGCAAATCTACCGCGCTGGTTATACCGAGGCTGTCAAACCGCCATCAACTCGAAGGTTCTGACCCATCACATAGCTTGAATCAGAACCCATCAGGAAAGCGATGGTCTGTGATAATTCGCGCACGTCAGCGTAGCGCCCTGCAGGAATACGTGCGACGCGATCTTCTTTCTCTGGCAGGCTATTGATAAAGCCCGGCAACACGTTATTCATGCGAATCCCGTCAGAGGCATATTTATTGGTGAACAGCTTTGTATAACCTGCCAGCGCTGCGCGAAAGATGGCAGATGTCGGGAAGTCTGCATCGGGCTCGAACGCGGCAAAGGTAGAGATATTGACGATTGAACCTGATTGTTGCTTTTGCATAATCGGTAGTACCAGTCGGGTCATGCGCACGACGTTGAGCATGTAGTAGTCCATGCCCAGGTGCCAGTCGTCGTCGCTTATCTCCATAACGGGTCCCTTGGGGCCATGGCCGGCACAATTGACGACCCCGTCTATGCGGCCAAATTTTTCCATCGACAAGCTGACGAATTTCTCTAGATCAGTGACACTCAGGTTTGAACCAGTGAATCCCAGTCCGCCCAGGTCATTGCCAAGTGCTTCGCCTTTGCCTGATGCAGACATCACCGCGATATCGTAGCCTTTATCTGACAGGGTTCGCGCCGCATCGGCACCGATGCCACTGCCGCCGGCGACAATAAGTGCTACAGGTTTAGTGCTCATGTTTAGTCCTTAACAGGTTGTATGGTGGTTAGGTTTTTTTACTATCGTCGATGATATTCATTTGCGCGGTGCCGCTGTTACCCAGTTCGACGGACGCAAACGGCCCGCCATGGCACATGTGTCCGGGATCCTGCGGATCCATCGGGGGTTCGTCGGCCAGAATTTGCCCGGCGTATTGTTCGGCATTGTCTTTCGGCTGGTAGCCGAGAAAGCGGGCTTTGGCATTATCGACTGGTGCGCGGTCGTTGTTAGAAACCCCATAGACAACACTAAAGCCGGTTACCGGGGTTTCGATGCAGCGCTTTGTCAGCAGTATCAGGTCATCGTAGGAAAGCCATGACCCTAACGCTCTGGCGTTGGTGACCTGCGCGCAGGACAAAATCCGCATATGAACACTTTCGAGGCCACGCTTGTCCCAGTACATGCTGCCGAGGTCTTCAGCAAAGCACTTGGCCAGCCCGTAGAAGGTGTCCGGCCGGTGTCGAACTTCGGTATCGATAAATTGATTTTTCGGGTGCATGCCGACGGCGTGTATAGAGCTCGCGTAGACAACTCGACGCAGACCGTTGCGATAGGCGGATTCCCAAATATTATAGGCACCGACGAAGTTGGGACCAAGCAATTGCTCAAAGGGTGCTTCATCGGCAACTGCACCCATGTGGACAACCATCTCTGCGCCGTCCAATACACTGAGCATATCGTCAAGGCTGGCGAGATCGCCTTGTTGATAGCTCTCATCTGGATACAACTTGCCAATGTCGTCGACGATATCAGTCGAGACCAGTTTATCGGCAATTTTTGACAGTGGCTCTCGCAGGTGTGAGCCAAGCCGACCGGCAGCGCCGGTTAATACAATTTTTTTCATGGGAGACTCATGTCAGGTTTACAAGTGAATTATTTCAACGGCGAGCAAGTGTCCGGGTGCATTCGGCAAGTCGATCCATGGCTTGTGAGAGAATGTCCTCTGACGTTGCTGTAGAGATGCGAAAAAATGGCGAAAGCTCATAGGCACTGCCGGGCACTGAGGCTATGCCTGCAGCGGATAATAGATACCCGGCAAATGCGACATCGTCTTCAATGACCGTTCCGTCGGGTGTGGTGGCGCCAATGAAAGCGTCGCAGCCGATATAGGCGTAAAAAGCGCCACCCGGTGGATCAAGCGTTAACCCGTCTATCGCTGCAATTTTTTCGACGATCAGGTTGCGCCGGCCCTCAAAGGCATCACAAAACTGTTTGACGCAATCTTGCGGACCTTCCAGTGCAGCTGCCGCGGCAGCTTGCGCGATGGAGCAGACGCCCGATGAAATCTGCGACTGCACGGTTGTCATGGCTTTAATCAGTGGTTGCGGTCCGCCGCAATAGCCAACCCGCCAGCCGGTCATGGCATAGGCTTTTGATACGCCGTTTACCGTCAGGGTCCGGTGTTTAAGTTGTGGGCAGATGGCAGCGAATGACAGGAAGTCGCGTCCGTCAAAAAGAATATGCTCGTAGATTTCATCGCTCAGAATTAATACCTGTGGATGGCGATCTAATACCTCGCCCAGCGCTTGTAGATCCGGTTTGGTAAACACGGCACCCGCCGGATTGGATGGCAGGTTGAGAAACAGCCAGCGGGTTTTGTCGGTAATGGCGGCTTCCAGTGCTTGTGGTGTCAGTTTGAATCCACTGGCGGCTTCGCAGGGTATGGCCTTGGGTGCCCCGCCGAGTATAAGCGCGATATCCTTGTATTGTCCGAAGTAAGGCGCGCAGAGCAAGACTTCGTCATCGGGCTCCAGGGAGGCCATCAGCGCATTGAATATCACCTGCTTGGCGCCATTGCAGGCGATGATTTCGGGCAGGTCGTATAGCAGGTTATTGTCGCGTAGAAATTTTGCTGCAATTGCCTTTTTTAAAGCGTGTGTGCCATCGTTTGGGGTATAACGGGTTTGCCCGTCTTTCGCGGCGTGATAGGCGGCTTCAACGATATGCGCCGGGGTATCGAAGTCTGGTTCACCAAGACCCAGATCGATAACATCTTCGCCACGCGCCCGGGCGGCTTTGGCCGCCTGACTCACAGCAGCCGATGCCGATGGTTTTACCGGTAACAGCCGGGATGACACGTAGTTCATAGCTTGCCCGTATTTTTTTAAAAAAGGAGCCGCCGCTCAGTGGCAGTATGACGCTACCGGGCGGTAGATCAGGCGATTGGTGAGGCGCCCTTGTTTAACATTGAAAGATCGCTCAACGGTGCTTAATTTCCGCTAGATTATTGCTTTTTCAATGATGGGCGTATTGTTCACAATGCGCTCGTAGTTAAACGGGCTCATATCAAGGCTGCGGTATTCTCCATGCACCAGCATCTCTGCGGTACCACGCCCCATGGCGGGCGACTGCTGCAGTCCGTGGCCGGAAAAGCCGTTTAGAAAATAGAAGTTTTCGACGTCGGTGTGAGGCCCCATGATGGCGTTGTGGTCAAACGTGTTATACGCATAGTGTCCAGCCCATTCGCTGGTGACTTTAATTGCCTCAAACTGCGGAACGCGGGTGGCGATAGCAGGCCAGATATGGTCCTGCCAGATTGACAGATCCATGTTGTAGTCATCATAGTCAACCGCCGGATCAATATCGGAATGACCCCCCGCCTGATAGATGCCATTGCCAACTTCGCGAAAGTGCACGCCGGATGGATCGATAGTCAGTGGCAGGTCCCGATCCAGCGGGTTCTCTGCAGTGAACATCCAGGTAAATCGCTTGCGTGGTTCAACCGGTAGTTCAATGCCCGCCATGCGAGAGGTCAATACAGCACGCGGACCAGAGGCGTTTAATACCTTGCCGCAGGAGATAACCTCTCCGGATTTGAGCGTAATACTTTCGACGCGGGTGCCGGCGGCGTTTTTGCTGATCGCGACGACTTCGTTTTGAACATACTCGACCCCGCGTTCTCTGGCGGATCTGCGCCACCAGTCAAATACGGTTGATCCGTCCCAGTAACCTTCGTCAACGGTGTTGATAGACCCGAGTACTATATCGTCCACATTATAGAACGGGTAGTTTTCGGCTATCTGCTCAGGTGACATCAGTTGTGTGGCAGCGCCGGTGGCGAGTTGCACTTTCTGGCTCTCACGCAGTACGTCGGCAAAATCCCCGGTGTCGGCCAGATACATATAGCCGAAATTGTGGATAGACAACTCCGGTACGCGATCATCGCCACCCATATAGGGTCGCAGGTTCTTTACGAAGTCTGCCGCAAATTGCGAAATCCGTACATTCAGTTCTGTGCTGAACTGCTGTCGCATACATGAGTTGGTATGCGTCGTTGAGCAGGCTGCATAGGTGCTGTCGCGTTCGACGACCAGCACCCGTCCATCGAAGTCTTTATTTTCTGTTAAAAACCACGCTGCAGACGAGCCCATGATCGCGCCGCCGACGATAACAATATCGTAGCTCGACTGTTTTGGTGTTTCGGTGTTTTGTGTGCTCACAGAGTTTCTCCTTTACGAGCGGCGTCGGCGACTTCGGCGATAACTGAGTCAGACAGCCCATAATCATTTTTTGCGGTCTCGGCGGATATATATCCGTACAGCAGATCTTTTTTGACTGATTCAATGTCGCGGTCTTCCGGCTTGCCATAACCGGCCCCGCCAGGGAATGCGAGCATGACCTTGCGGCCATGAGCCACAAATTGTTTACCTTTGCCGCGCATCGCTGATCCGTCATCCCGGGCAATGGTTGTGGTGCTGCCATTCATGCCGCCTTGTCTGCCTCTGGCGGGGTGGTCCACTCGATCAAACATGGCTTGAAAATCAAACTCGTGCCCCTCGCGTGCGCCCACTTCCATGTATTGGCCAAGCCCGCCACGTTGTGCGCCGGCACCCCCGCTGTCGGGGCGTAGCTCTTTGCGCCAGATAATCACCGGCCCGGTATGTTCTGTGGCCTCAATTGGCATGGTCATGACACCCGATGGAAACGCCGTGGCGTTCAAGCCATCGTGTTGCGGTCGGGCACCGGAGCCACCGGAGTTAAAGGTTAATACCTCAGACCGTACTGCGTCAGCCGGTGCTTCATCGTCGGTCCTTGGACGTAGTGATACCTGAAAGTTACATAAACAACCGGCACCTTCAGCCGGCACCACGCCGGGCAGGATTTTATCCAGCGCATTGTAGACTGCATCGGGGACAAAGTGCCCGACTATATGCCGCAGGGCAACGGGGGCCGGGTGCACAGCGTTGACGATGGAGTTTTCCGGCGCGCTGATCTCGAATGGTTCGAGCGATGCCGCGTTGTTGGGGATTTCCGGTGCGATAGCACACTTTAATGCATAGCAGGAGTAGGCTTTGGCATACACCAGTGGGCAGTTGATGCCTTTTTTATCAACACCGGATGTACCTTCGAAGTCGGAGAGTATCCGGTCGGCTTCAATGGTCAGTTTTACTTTAAGGGTGATTGGAGCGGCAAAACCGTCTACTGTCATTTCACCGGTGGCAGTGGTTTGTGCTGCTGTCTGAGCCACCTCGGCGATTCGCTCCAGCGTGGCGCGGCGTGAGTTTTCAAGGATAAATCCGGCGACTTCTTCAAGGGTGTCTAGATTGAACTCCTGCATCATATCGATCAGTCGACGATGACCGATCTCGTTGCAGGTGGCCAGTGCGTACATATCGCCGATGAGCTGATCAGGCTCGCGCACATTGCCACGCACAATTTTGATCAGTGTTGTATCCACCGTGCCGCGCTCGGCAAACTTCATGATCGGCAGATACAAGCCTTCTTCGTAGACACTGTTGGCGTCAGCACCAAAACCACGTCCGCCGATATCGACAATGTGTGCGGTGCAGGCAAAGAAACCGACCAGCTGACCTTTATGAAACGACGGGCTAACCATGGTGATGTCGTGCAGGTGTCCGGTGCCTTCCCAGGGATCGTTGGTGATATAGACATCACCTTCATAGATGTTGTCGCGACCAATGCGACGGATAAAATGGGCCACCGCGTCAGCCATTGCGTTAACGTGCCCCGGTGTGCCGGTCACCGCCTGTGCCAGCATCTGTCCGTGCAGATCATAGACCCCGGCGGACAGATCACCAGCCTCGCGGACGGACGTTGAAAATGCCGTACGCACAAGTGCCTGTGCTTGTTCTTCAACCACTGAAATCAGGCGGTTCCACATGACCTGGAAAGACACCTGGGAATGATTATTTGCCATTGTATTTGTCCTTGCGAAGTCTGTGTCAGGCGGTAGCGTGTGAGTTTTCAGCAATGACATCGATACAGCCGTCTGACTGTCGTACCGCACGGCGACTCGACGGGATAATAATGGTGGTCTCGTCTTCGGTGATGACGGCCGGGCCATTGACCGTCTGGCTGTCTTTAACCGAGTCGCGCAGTACCACTTGAGCTGTGACGGGCTTACCGAGCGCCGGATCAAATAGTTGTCGCTCACTGACAGCGGCGGCTTTGTCGTCGGTCGGGCTGGTGTTGATCTGATCAATTTTTGCCACAGGCTGTGGTGGCGTGGTTGCATTGACCGCCCACACAGTAATTTCCACATCCATACCTTCGACCGGGCGTCCGAAGAGCTTGGTGTAGTCGTCTTCGAATAATTGTTGAAAGGTGTCAGCGTCCGGGTTCATTGCCTGCGTTTCAGTCAATGTAATTGGAATCTCCCACCCTTGCCCGGTGTAGCGCATATACACTTTGAAGTCTGACAGAATTTCGGCGTCAGCATCACAGCTTCGAACGAAGCCGGTGGCCTCCTGCTGCAGGTCTGTTAGCAGACTGGTGATTTTTGCCGGTGCAAAATCCGACAGCTTCATATAGACCGATCGATTTGCCTCAAAGCTGAACGGTGCGCGCAGAAAGCCAATGGCAGAGCCAACACCGGCACCGGGCGGCACCAGCATTCGATCAACGCCAAGCTTCTCGCACAGACGTCCGCCGTGCAGTGGGGCAGCACCACCAAAGGCGATCATGGTGTACTCGGACAGGTCTTCGCCATTTTCGACGGCGTGCACTCGAGCGGCGTTTGCCATGTTTTCATCGACTACTTCGGCCAGTCCAAAGGCGGCGGTCTGTGCGTCCATATCCAGTACCTTACCGAGCACTTCCGTCAGTGCGTTGCTCGATTCGCTGGTATCGAGCTTCATTGTGCCGCCGGCAAAGTTGTCGGCATCGAGTTTGCCCAGTACCAGGTCTGCGTCGGTCACTGCGGGCTTCTGACCACCGCGTCCGTAGCAGGCCGGGCCGGGTTCGGATCCGGCAGATTCAGGGCCGACACGTATCTGTCGCATGGAATCCACATGGGCCAGAGAGCCGCCACCGGCACCGATCTCTACCATATCAATAACAGGTATGGAGATTGGCATGCCAGAGCCTTTCTTAAACCGGTAGGTCCGTGCTACTTCAAAAACCCGGCTGGTCTTTGGCATCTGGTTTTTGATCAGGCATATTTTGGCGGTGGTACCGCCCATATCAAATGAAAGTACTTTGTCTAGTCCATAACGTGCCGCTATATGCGCGGCGAACACGGCACCACCGGCCGGGCCTGATTCAACCAGACGAACCGGAAACTCCGCTGCGCTGTCGATGGATATAATGCCGCCGCCGGAATGCATTAAAAAGATACTGCAGTCGACGCCTTCTTCCCCAAGGCGACCGGCCAGGCGGCTCAGGTACGACTTCATAAGCGGCTTGATGTACGCGTTAGCCACCACCGTGTTAAAGCGTTCGTACTCACGCATTTGCGGAGACACCTCTGACGACAGTGATACCATCACATCAGGCAGGCGCTTTTGTAGTACGTCTCGCACCATTTTTTCATGCGTGTCGTTGGCGTAGGAGTGAATCAGGCCAACCGCGACACTGTCGTAGCGTGCCTCGGCAATTTGCCCGGCCAGTGCTTCAACTTCTTTTATATCGAGGTCAACCAGTATATCGCCACGTGCGTCCACACGCTCCGCTACGGTGTAGCGCATGTTGCGAGGCAGTAGTGGTGCGGGTAAATTCAGGTTCAGATCGTATTGTTCAAAACGCGACTCGGTGCGCATCTCGATAACGTCGCGAAACCCCTGTGTGGTTATGAGGGCTGTCTTCGCACCGCGTCGTTCAATGAGTGCATTGGTGGCGAGCGTCGTGCCGTGGATAATCTGGGTGATATCGGCGGGTGTTATGTCAGCTTTCGTGCAGACCTGATGCAAGCCATCCAGTATGGCGTTTTCCGGAGCGGTATAGGTAGTGAGTACTTTTGTTGAGTACTGCTGGCTGCCAATCTCAAGCACGACATCGGTAAATGTACCGCCGATATCGACCCCGAGTCGGGCGGGTGAGCGGGGGTGAGCTGGTGACTGACTCATCGATTGTTTTTCCGTGTCTGATAATCAGCTGTTTCGTGCATCACGTAGCGGGAGCTCGTGGTGGCTGCGGACACAACTGATCTGGTAGAGGTGAAGGGTAGGCTAGCAAAGGTTGGTGATATTTAAAAATTAATTATTTTAATTAAATTGATAAAGAATATTTATTATGTAATCGTGTGGTTTATGTGAATAGGTTTGACATACTCATACTATTCAATTGCTTAGCAGGGTCGGGCTTTCGTTGCAATTACCCTCGCCAGAGCTTAGCGGGCGGTTTGGGATCGAAAAATTCGCCATTGGCTGGCACTGAGTTGCTTTGTGAAAACTTCGTGAATTAATTCTCCCAAGGCATTGCTTGTGGCATGTGAGGTATGGACTGGCTGATGAAAATAAATATCAAGCAAATAGAGGCGTTTGTCTGGGTGGCTGACCTTGGCAGTTTCAGGCAGGCTGCGGAGCGCCTGAATACCACGCAACCCAATATATCTACCCGGATATCAAACCTTGAGGAGAGTGTCGGCATCAAGCTGATGGAGCGCAATGCCGGTTCTGTCCGGGTGACCGCCAAGGGCAGGGAATTGGTCGATCAGGGGCGGCAGGTTCTGCGGTCCATGGAGAAGTTTGTCGAAACCGCCGGGTTGACGCATTTGACCACCAGCACCATTAAGCTTGGCGTCACAGAGATGATAGTCAGTACCTGGTTGCCGGAATTTTTTCGACGGGTCAATGAAAAGTACGCGCACCTGAATATTGAGCTCACCGTTGATATGTCGGTGAATCTAAAGCCGGCACTGCACTCTCGATCCATTGATATGGCTTTTCAGAATGGACCGTTTACCCGTGAGATGGCTGGCAGTGAAAAGCTGGGTCTGTTTCCTTATGTCTGGGTGGGGGCGCCGGCGTTAAAAATTACGCGCAGTAGAAAGCCTGGTACTGACGCGATGATGGCGCAGCCAATTCTGTCGCATGGTAGGGAGACTGATCAGTATCAGCAGATTGAAAGTCACTTCAATAAAATGGCCGGCAAGGGCGTCAGGCCTCCAAATATCGTTGTGTCGAGTAACATGGCGCCTTGTATTTACATGGCTATACAAGGGATGGGAATCAGTGCGATACCAGCGGCAATGGCAAGGCCCTACATCGCAGACGGCAGTTTGAAGCAAATCACGTATGGATGGGTACCGAAGCCACTGGAGTTTCTGGCTCGTTATGATGCCAGAATTGTATCTGCCGTGGTTGCTGATCTTGCTGTACTGGCTCGAGATATTTCACAAGCCTATCCTAAGCAACTGGATTAGATCGCGGCTGTGTCACGGGTTTTATTTCTGCAGGCTGTGTGTCAACTGTGCAGAGCGTCTATTGAAAACAGTGCTGTGGGGGATGGCGCAACTGGTTTAACGAAGAGGCAGGGTGACGGTAGCTGAAGCGGGTGACTGGAATATGGATCTGTGGAGTTTGATGCTAATGGTCTCGCTTGACATTGAGCCGACCTGTGAGTGAGGACTGCTCTATGTGTGGCCTTGCTGACGCTGCGGGTTTCCCTGTTGGATCAGTGGCTGTTGGTGTGGTTGCGTGCGCGTCAGGTGTTGGTGTTGTATCAAGTGTGATGAAGGACAGATCCTCATAGGTCGGGAGCCCGACGTGTGAGTGAGGACTGCTCTATGTGTGGCCTTGCTGACGCTGCGGGTTTCCCTGTTGGATCAGTGGCTGTTGGTGTGGTTGCGAGCGCGTCAGGTGTTGGTGTTGTATCAAGCGTGATGAAGG
>CALKXD010000263.1 GCA_938003855.1 uncultured Granulosicoccaceae bacterium
ACCTTCATCGATCCCGTTTACGATTAATTCGTGAACCCGGAGATATCCAGTGTTGTTGTTGCCGGTGTAACTGGTTCGATTGACCGAGTAGTCGCTATAGGCTCCATCGAATCGGGCTATATCGGTTCCTGCATCTCCGTACAGGTAGTCATTTGCCTGTCCGCCGTAGAGGGTGTCATTGTCGTCTCCACCGTGTATATAGTGAGCACCTTCGCCGTCGGAAAGTGTATCATTGCCTCCATAGCCGTATATGTAGTTTGTCTGTCCGGTACCACTATCATCAATGGTTATGATGTCACCTTGTGTACCACCGCGAATGTACTCGATGTACTCGAGATTGATGCCGGTCAGATCCCAGTTGAGAGCAGTCGCGTGAGTGCTGCTGCCCAGGTAGGTAGTGTAGGATGTAGAGTAGGCATCGCGAATGCGGTCAATGCCGGTAGTGGCAAGCGAGAAATTATCTGACAGATAATAGGTGGAGGTACCCGCCGTATAACCCCAGAGCGTATCGACAAGACCATCGCTGCTGCTGTCCTGATAGGTGTCAGGGGTATTGTTATGGTAGAAATAGTAGTTGTCAGCGCCGTCGCCGCCATCAACGGTGTCTACGGCGCTGTCGGCAGACTCACTATAGCCGATAGAATCGGTACCATCACCGGCGTTGATAATATCGGCACCGAGGCCGCCTTGAATCGTATCGTTACCGGAACCGGTGGTTATGGTGTCGTTATCGTTACCGCCATAAACCGTGTCGGTGCCGGTTCCGGTGGTGATATCGTCAAGGCCGGAATCACCGTAGACGGTATTGTTGCCATCGCCGGCGTCGATGGTGTCGTCATCGTCTCCGCCGCGAATCGTATCGATGCCGGAACCGGCGGTGATATCATCGTCCCCTTCTTCACCATAGATGGTGTTGGTGCCATCGCCGGCATCGATGGTGTCGTCACCGGTACCGCCGTAGATAATCATATTGGCGGCACCATCGGTGATAGTGTCGTTGCCGCCATAGCCATAAATATAGGAAGTGACACCGGTGCCGGTATCATCAACGGTAATGATATCGTCCTGAGTACCACCGCGAATGTACTCGATGTACTCGAGATTGATGCCGGTCAGATCCCAGTTGAGAGCAGTCGCGTGAGTGCTGCTACCCAGATAGGTAGTGTAGGATGTAGAGTAGGCATCGCGAATGCGGTCGATGCCGGTAGTGGCAAGCGAGAAATTATCAGACAGATAATAGGTGGAGGTACCCGCCGTATAACCCCAGAGCGTGTCGACAAGACCATCGCTGCTGCTGTCCTGATAGGTGTCAGGGGTATTGTTAGTGTAGAAATAGTAGTTGTCAGCGCCGTCGCCGCCATCAACAGTGTCTACGGCGCTGTCGGCAGACTCGCCATAGCCGATTGAGTCAGTGCCACCGCCAGCATATATAGTGTCAGCGCCGTCGCCCCCTTGAATTGTGTCGTTCCCGGATCCAGTAGTGATATCGTCTTCGCCGGCATTGCCATAAACAGTATTGGTACCATCACCGGCGTCAATGGTGTCGTCATCGTCACCACCCTGGATAGCATCGTTGCCGGAGCCACCGGTAATGTTATCGTTACCGTTCTGGCCGTAGACGGTGTTTGTGCCGTCGCCGGTGTCGATAATATCGTCGCCATCGCCGCCGTAGATAATCATATTGGCAGCACCATCGGTGATAGTGTCGTTGCCGCCATAGCCATAAATATAGGAAGTGACACCGGTGCCGGTATCATCAACGGTAATGATATCGCCCTGAGTACCACCGCGAATGTACTCGATATACTCGAGATTGATGCCGGTCAGATCCCAGTTGAGAGCAGTCGCGTGAGTGCTGCTGCCCAGGTAGGTGGTGTATGACGTCGTGTAGCTGTCACGAATGACATCAATGCCGGTACTGGCTTTAGAGAAGCTGTCACTCAGATAATAAGTAGAAGTACCCGCCGTACCTAGAATAATACTATCAGTCTGGCCATCGGTGCCGGAGTCCTGGTAAATGTCGGCGGTATTGTTTGTGTAGATGTAGATATTGTCGGCACCGTCACCGGCATCTATGACATCGACCTCATTGTCATCGTCGGCATAAATTACATCGTTGCCCCCGGCGCCAATAATCAGATCCTCACCGTCCCCTCCGTACAATGTATCGTTGCCGGCGCTGGTGGTGGTGTCGAGCATTCTCACTGTGGTGATGATTGCACCATCAGTCGCTGTGCCTGTTGTCGAATTAAAACTCAGTGTATGAGTTGTCTGTGTTGCGGTGAAAGTGTAATGGCGAGCCTGCCAATCCATAGTGGCCAGCGTATTGCCAACCGGAGTTGTCACTGAAACCGACTGCGAGGCGGCTCCATCGATCTGTATAGCCAGGGTTTGCGTGGCAGTGCCATCTGCCCCCATGAAAAACGCGATGTTGTAGGTGTTGCCGATGGTCAGTGAGTTTAGAGTCGACTCAATGGTGCCGTCGTTCAGGTCGACTGCCCGAAGGTTTGACGCCGTGCTATCCGATGGCAGCTGTAAGCCGGAGTCGCTACCGAGAAAATCAACCGAGCCTGCGGTGATTGTCCAGCCGGAATTACTGGTGGTCACTGCGTTTTCGGTGGTGCTGACGGCGTCAATGAAATTGCCGAGATCGTTACTGTGACCGGTGTTTAGAATGTCTGCGCCGGCCAGAATTATGTCGTTACCACCCTGACCCTGGATTGTGTCAGCGGCATTGGTCCCTTCGATGACGTCGACACTGTTTGAACCATTTATCGTAGCGAGTGTTGCCTGGTAATCACCTTGAAACTGTGGTGAAAAAGGAATAACTGTCTCAATCGCGCCAGTAACAGTTTCAATTTCCCAGTCGCCACCCTGGCGGGTATGGCCGGTGTGATCATCGCTTGCGGCAACATCGGCCCGGGTGATTTCAGCCAGGGATTCCGCGAATGCAAGGCCGGCCTCAGTAGCGGCAACGTTACAGCCGTAGATCATTAAATCTCCGGTGGTACTCAGAGCGGTTCCCCAGTCGGAGATCATACCGGTATCGTTGTCGAGTGTCTGTTGATTCAGGACGCTGCTGCCGAGTGTCACATTGCCGTCGCTGCCATGTGATATCAGGTGTATGGCTGATAGGTTGCTAAAGTCATCGAGTGTGTTACTGATGCGTTCGATACCATTTTCGCCGGCTTCGATGAGCACAACACGAAAATCTGCGCCTGGCGAGTTTTCGGTCAGGTGCTGAACGATCTGTTGATGGTTCGGGCTGGCGGTGTCGATAAAAACCACTTCAACCGGCGATAGCTCAGCAGTGGTGTACTGCTCGACCGTGGAGAAAAGATCTGTCGGGTTCGGTTCTGGTGCAAACACCTCGGCGGTTGAATCGACCCCGGACAGAGCGTCTGGCACTGAGCCGGCCGCTGACGTGGTTGATTCGGGTGCGGTTGGGTCTTGACCTGGCAGGGGGACAGACGCACTGATGGCTGGCTGCTCCGCCGAGACAGCAGATTGATACCGGCTACCACGCTCTGCCAGATCAGACAAATCGTCGGCGCTGAAGGGTGGAAGCGAAGCGGGTCGATCCGCGTGCTGATCAACCGGGAGCGGAGCCAGCGAAGGCAGGTGATCTGAGTTTGCATCGCCCACAGGCGACCAAACCTCGACTGTCGCCGACAGAAGATCAGCCGAGAATAAAATTCTCTGCTCAAGAGTTTCGACGATAGCGGAGGAATTACCTTGCAGGTTTTTTTTGAGTTTTTTACTCAATCGCCAGGGTCCAGGGTCCAATGCCTACAGGAAGTGTTTGTCCTATTATCGGAATCGGCG
>CALKXD010000264.1 GCA_938003855.1 uncultured Granulosicoccaceae bacterium
CAGCACACAGTTACACTGAAGCGTAAAAGTACCAGGTGCTACAGCGGCGGAAAAACCAGTGGGCATTATAGCCAGGTACTCACAACGCGACGCAGGCGACACCGCCGCCCGTACCCGGGAGTATGCCAACCGCAGCATTCACAGCGCAGGTCTCACCAGTGAACGGATGATTCCGCCATCACAAGGGTATCGCCGTGATACCACGGCATCTCACTCCGACAGACCGGCCTTTATGATCGACCAGGGCTTTAACATCACTGCCCTCCCCCGCCATGTTTTGGTTGCTACGTCCAGCTACTGACAGGCGAACCAGCGCCTATCCAGAAACAGGGTGTCGCAAGGATCATTCAGGTGCGTGAGATTTTGCCTACCACAGGTCGGCGCTTAGTTGTTCTTAAGTAACTACCTGTGGTCGGCAAAAGATGGCGTGTCTGAGTGGTACGCAGTAGTGCCTGTTTCTGGATGGGCACTAGCTAGTGCCCATCCAGAAACAGGGTGTCGCGAGGATCATTCAGGTGCGTGAGATTTTTCACACTACAGGTAGGCGCTTAGTTGTTCTTAAGTAACTACCTGTGGTCGGCAAAAGAGTGCGTGCCTGAGTGGTACGCCGTAGCGCTTGTTTCCGGATGGGCACTAGCTGCGTTGGCCATTGAGGTGGTTCAGAATCGGTACCGGCACAGCGGTAACACAACCCTGATCTATAAAAGTTGTTACGCTCTTCAACAATGCTGCCAGACTACAACAACACGGCAACAAACCGGGCGGAACATGGCAACCACGGCCTGCTGGTGAAACGCCAATATCTCAGATCGCAGAAGCGCTACCGGCAAGCCCTGAGCACTTAAATCGGTAACAGGGCACCGGCTTTAAACCGAGGGAAGGATACCGCGATGCTCAACTCTGGCGATACCGCACGGGTAACTGAGGGACTGCCACAGACCGACACTTGCGATGACGGATGAGGCTGGTACGCAGGGAGCGCACGCTACGGATGAAGTCGCGGGTGGCACGCTGGTACAATAGCGCCAAAACTAAATTTGGAAACCATCTATTAAATGAAAGACCCATTGCTACTGCTGCCCGGCATGATGTGCGATGCCCGTTTGTTTCTACCGCAAATAGCGGCGTTTTCCGCACAGCGCGCCGTGATGGTCGCGCCTCTGTCAAACGGTGAGACGATCAGCGAAATCGCAGAGGCGGTACTTGCCTGTGCCCCGCGGCGTTTCGCACTGGCAGGCGTATCAATGGGGGGAATTGCTGCCATGGAGATTATACGCCAGGCCCCCGACCGCGTGAGCCGACTGGCGTTACTCGATACCAATCCGAAAGCAGAAACAGCACAGCGACAGGCACTGCGAGAGCCACAGATAGCAGATGTGCAGTCTGGCAATCTGCATAGCGTAATGCGTGATGAAATGAAACCGAACTATCTGGTTAATGCACCCGGTAAGCAAGCGATTCTGGATCTGTGCATGGAAATGGCCATGACACTCGGGCCACAGGTTTTTGTGCAACAGTCGCGAGCATTGCAGACACGCCCGGATCAAACAAATACCCTGGCCGGCCTGAAAGCACCCACCCTGATACTTTGTGGTGAACATGATCAACTGTGCCCGCCGGACACACATCAATTGATGCATGGCTTAATTCCGCAAGCAACGCTCGAAGTGATCCCTGCTGCAGGCCATTTGCCGGTACTGGAACAACCGGAACACACCAACAAAGTACTTTCACAGTGGCTCAACAGTTAAACTGTGATCAACTGTTGCCACAGTTATAAACCAACTAATATAATAGTCATCAAGGTCACGGCATTCGTCAGTACAAGCCTGCCTTTAGTGCGGGATTTGAGATTCCAGCCACTGCAAGGTAGCATCGATAAACTCCCGCTCAGACACCACGCCGGAACGGGCACTGCAATACTCGATCACTTCGGGTTCGGCATTGGCCGGGCATACTGGAGTTGTCGCGACCTGGAGCATAGGCAGATCGTTCAATCCGTTTCCAACGGCGATGCTGCTGATTGCGTCTGGTGATTCCTTCGGCAGTGACAGCAGCGATGCAATCGCATGGACTCCGTCGCCTTTATCTATTTGACTCATCACATCGACGTAGCCGTCAACCTGACTGTGGTGGAACACCAGCTGCTGTGAATCGAATGGCGACTGGTGTTGTATCACCGCTTGGAGCACGCTTAGTATGTGGTTGGTATCGAGTTCGCCTCTCGAGTCAAGCGTGAGATTTGCAACCTTGTCAAGAATCGGAACCTCCGTACCTATTTTCTCGTTAAGCAGCACCGCGCCGGTTTCCCGGTACCAATCAATAAAGCGGTGTATCAACTCAAGCTTGTTAGCAATGGCCTGTGATGGCACTACCGGTTGGTTCTGCTTTACATCATGAAACACAGCCCCGTGTTCACAGATCACGTACCGTAATTTTTCACTGTTGATCAGCTCTACAAGTAGCAGGGTGTCTTCTATCGACCTTCCGGTATTGATGACCAAATGCTCGACTGAACTTAGATCAAGCCGACGCCCCAGCTCCTTAAGCTTTGCCACCAGCTTCACTGGCATTGCTTCGCCGATTCTGGGCACAGGCGTGTCAGCATCGGCATTGAGGCAGCCATCTACATCGTGGAAAAGTACTTTCATTCGGTGAGTCACGTTTGTTCGGAAGATGTGTTGCCCTGGATTCGGGCGGGTGAGAGTAGGTGCCGGGCAACTGGAAACATACCACAACTCATTGGCAGAACGACGACACCCCAAAGCAACCGTGTTCAGGCAGTGTATAAACCACCGCAAATTGTACTCGACTATAGGTGGGTTGATCTGATCGAACTATTCGGTGACTGGCTCTTTTTCATATCGCAGTCGATAGGCCGGACCGCGCAGAATCCACCGCAGGCAACATGCGCTTCGGGCCGTCGCCATCGCTCTGAAAATTAACCCGGAAACATCAGGCCCGGTGAAGGTAAACTAAAAACTACCGGTATAGTAGATTAAGACCACGGTTAAAATTCTCCGATTCATGTCGCGCTCGCTTGCGATGTCGTCAATTGCAATTAAAAATGTGTGAAGTAACTATGAAAGTACAACACCAGTTTTTTCCAACAGCCTGTAAAAAGACTGAGTCACACCGGGGGAAGACTTACCCCGAGCACAACCCCCCCTCAAAGAACGTCACTGCCTTGTTGCAAACCGCCGGGCGGACTTCGGGTACCAATAATGACTGACAATACCCCTAACCGTATTGATGAAAAGGCCGCACGCGCCCATCTGGACACGATACTAACTGACCACGAACAAGCTTTCGAGACGTTCTTCCTGGCAAGGTTTCTGAACCTGTCGTTTGATTATTTACCGACAGAAGCGCTCGATGCGGATAAAGAAGTTTGCCGGGTGAGCTTTCCTATGTCCGATATGCTCAAGAACCCGCAGGGGTCGCTGCACGGCGGCGTCATGGCAACGGCAATGGACATCTCGATGGGCCATCTTGTGCAAAAAGTGGCCGGACCGGGAGCAACGATAGAACTGAAAGTACAGTTCATGCGTCCGGTGACCGAAGGCATAGTGACTTGCGAAGGCCGGTTTACACGCAGGGGCCGCGCATTGGCTTTTATGGAAAGCCGCTTGTTTGGTGCAAACGGCAAGCTGGCCGCACTCGCCACAGCAACGTGGAAAATGCCTTAATAGAGCAAACCCGGTGGCGTGCCACTGCTGCCGGTTATTAGCCTTTGCCCGTGTAGCACGGGACGCCGGCCCACATGAAAAGCTACGTCGGGCTTTTGTCCTGCCAAGCGTCAGGCAGTCCTGCCGATCTGATCAGCAACGATTGTTTGCGGACCGCATTATTGAGAGCCTGCATTCAGCATACGCTGCATACCGAGCAGGACGTGGTCGCGCATGCTGTTGAATGCCGCATTGGCATCTTTACTCGCGAGTGAATCTACAATTAACCGGTGCTCACGATTCGACACAGCAAGGTTATCTCCGTCAGATAAACCGCGATGCCTGAACAAGTGTTGTTCACGCAGCAGATCGTGATAGGTCTGGCGCAAGCGTTCATTACCCGCCATGCGAAGAATACTATCGTGGAATTCCAGATTTATTGGATCATAGGTTCCGACTTCACCGCGACTAACCACTGTATCCATTTTATCCAGCAGGTGGTTTAGCAATTCAAGCTGTGGCTGCTCGATGACAGGCGCCAGTGTCATACCCGCATAGGCAATTATGGCCGCCCGTGTGTTGTAAGCCTCAATCGCTTCTTTCGTCGTAAGCAGTCGAACGAAAAACCCACGGTTCGGCTTGCTCTCTATAAGACCAAGCGCTTGCAGTGTTCTGCAGGCTTCACGCACCGGTCCACGACTCACACCCAGCTGGTTGGCCAGGCTCAGTTCGTTAATACGGGTATCCGGTGCCAGCTCGCCCTGCAGAATCAGGCGCTCTATCTCTAACTGGACAATAGACGTCAGCGATTGACTGCGACGCAACGCAAGTTGATCAGTTACGTTTTTATCATCGGAAGCGGGCACTGAAGACACAAGTTGATCCCCCCGGGGGTTCGGTTAAGACAGACAATCAATGTGGACGCAGGGCAGGGCTGCCTGCCGGCATCATCATTGTAAATTGTTGACAGTTTACAATAAAAAATTGTTAAATGCTCCGGGCAAAAGGTTGATCCGGAGTCACCGAAGTGTTGTCCGGCCACCAATTGCCCACACCTCTTTCACGTGAGACCAGGAAATGCCACACCAACCCGCCAGTAGCGTACTTCAGGACGTAAGAGTCCTGGACCTCACACGAGTCCGTTCCGGCCCGACTGCGGTCAGACAACTGGGTGACTGGGGCGCTGACGTCATCAAGATAGAGCAACCGGCTGCTCTTGAAGCAGACGGCGCATTGGGTGCCGCTCGCGACACATCAGACTTTCAAAACCTGCAACGCAATAAACGCAGCTTAACGCTGAATCTTAAATCGCCGGTAGGACTTGAGGTTTTCAAGAAACTGGTCGCAGACACAGATGTACTGGTTGAAAACTTCCGCCCTGATGTAAAAAAAAGACTGGGCATAGACTATGACGCCATGCAGGCAATCAATCCGCGTTTGATCTATGCCAGTATTTCCGGCTTCGGGCAGGACGGCCCCTACGCGAAACGTCCCGGTTTTGATCAGATAGCGCAGGGCATGGGCGGCCTGATGTCAATTACCGGCACCCCCGGCGAGGGCCCCATGCGAGTCGGTATTCCGATAGCTGACTTATGCGCCGGGCATTTTTGTGCGCAAGGTATTTTACTGGCGCTCTATGAACGTGAGCGTTCAGGTAAAGGCCAATGGCTTCACACCTCCTTGTTGCAGGCAATGATCGCAATGCTTGATTTTCAAGCGGCACGGTGGACCAACGACAAAAATATTCCTAAACAGGCTGGGAACAATCACCCGACCAGTATTCCTACCGGGGTGTTTGCAACCAGCAACGGGCATATCAATATTGCTGTAGCGGGAGAGGCAACCTGGGAGCGCTTCTGCAAGGCAATGAATAAACCGGATTGGTTTGATCACGCTGATTATTGCAGCTCTACATTGCGTTCAGACAACCGCAATGCCTTAAACGCCGCAATTACCTCGATCACAGAAAAACAGACCTGCGAACACTGGATAGACTCATTGAGCGCTGCCGGCGTGCCATGTGGCAGTATCTACTCGATTGATCAGACTTTTGCAGATCCACAGGTACAACACCTGAATATGTCACAAACAGTCGCGTCAGACTCGCTGGGTGAACTCAACCTGATTAGCCAGCCCGTGGTACTTGATCGCACGCCAAGCTCAATTCGGACAGCATCCCCTGAACGTGGCCAGCAAACTGACGAGCTTCTCTCTGAGCTTGGATACAGCGGCGATGAAATAGCCGACCTGCACACCCGCAATATAGTTTAAAAAACCATCGGATCATTATGACTTCAGAAAAAATGATTGCCCGCAAAGAGGGCATGATTGGTCGCATTATTTTCAATAACCCCGAGCGACACAATGCGGTATCACTTGCCATGTGGCAGTCCGCCAGTGAAATGCTTGCCGGGTTTCTTGCCGATGATGAAGTCAGAGTCATTGTGCTGTCCGGTGCCGGCGGAAAGGCGTTCGTATCCGGCGCTGATATTTCAAAGTTCGACAGCGAACGTGCCACGCATGAAGCAGTACTCGAGTACAACGCAAAGACGGCTGAAGTCTACAGCGGAATCTATAATGCCGCCAAACCGACAATCGCCCTGATACAGGGCCACTGCATAGGTGGCGGGTTGGGTTTGGCAGTCGCATGTGACCTTCGCTACTGTACCGAGCGCTCCAAATTTGGATTACCCGCAGCCAAACTGGGGCTCGGCTACCCGTATGCCGGTTTAAAAAGGTTAAGCGACATCGTTGGTCCCGCCTACGCAAAAGAGATTACCTACACCGGTGGTATCTATGACTCTGCCGCCGCAAAAGACATGCGACTGATCAATGGCATCCTGCCCGACCAAGAACTCGAAGCGCATGTGCTGACAACGGCACAAACCATCGCGAACAACGCACCTCTCACTGTCAGCGCCATGAAGAATATCTACGCAAATATTTTTATGGATCCCGACCAGCGCGATCTCGAAAACTGCCAAACCCTGGTTGACCGATGTTTTGCCAGTGAAGACTATACAGAGGGCCGCACCGCATTTATGGAGAAGCGCCCACCGCAGTTCAAGGGCAGGTAGTAGGGTCAGCAGGGCTGGCAGGGCGCAATGAAACAATGGTGGTAAAAAATGGCAGCAACGGGCTATTTTTTTTAGTGACAGTGCAACCACCGTGGGGAGCGTTGGACCTGACCGTTGAAACAGCGTCAAAGTTAATTGAGATTGACTGTCTTATCTCAGCCAGGAGCAGGCAATAGAGTTAGTGGTTGGCTTTATGTATACTCAATAGAGACGATGAGAGCAACAGAATCAAGGCGCTAGAGGGAATGAAAAATTCATCTGGCACGGGACACGGAGAGTATGGGGTGGACCTGTTTGTTTCGCATCATATTGATGAGTTGCCAAAAACTTATTGGCGAAAGCACCAGGGTACTAATACCCCATCTAGTGATCAAGTTATAGAGATGTTGGTTTTGAGTCCGAAATGGGATGATGAAG
>CALKXD010000265.1 GCA_938003855.1 uncultured Granulosicoccaceae bacterium
CTGTGACGTTTTATTAGTGGCTATACCATCTGGTTGCTACCCATCCAAAAACCAGCATTTTTTTATCGCCCGGAAATCACATTTAATACGTCCGGCTGACACTGGCACACACGGGATTGACTGATGATTACGTCACTTCACATTCACAGCCCCCCCCCAACCTGACGCCATTCAGCCACAAAAACCCATTGACTGATTGGCTTGTTTTACTCGCTTGACGAATCCTGATAAAGCAGAGGGCTCCATTGTCGCCTCGCCACAAGCAATACTGGTGGCGAACCACACAGCAGGGTCAAACACTAACAGGAAAATAGATTTTAGATTTGTTACTCTATTCAGCCTGTACAATCTATCGACGGAGGACCTCTTCGATGACAACCGATAACCCCTTCACTGGCGCACAACTCGAGAACACAGTCTACGACAAAGCCAATATGACTAACGCTCGTTTTAATGGTGTAAATCTAAGCAACGCCGAGTTTTTTGCCGTCTTGAGCAACGCCAGATTCACCGATACCAATATGGCAGAGGTGGAGTTCGACGACGTCAACCTTTCCGCCTCCACCTTTAACAATATTAATCTGGCACGCGCCCGGTTCACTAACATCAACTTCTCAAACGCAGTCATTTCCGATGCCAATCTTGACGGCATGACGATCAACGGAATTCTTGTCAGCGATCTACTGGAGTCCTATCAGGCTTCTCGCAAGAAAGCCGATAAGGAGACCTAGCTTGAACCCTACCCTGGCGTTTCTGCATACCGCTGAGATCCATGTGCAGACTTTCTCAACTCTAGTCACCTCGATGCGCCCTGATTTGCCCGTGCGCCATGTCGTACGCGCAGACCTACTCGCTGACGCACAACAGCACGGAAGCACGCCGGAGTTAGAGCTCGCCGTCACCAGCGCCATGAACACCGCTGCAGATACCGGGGCAAAGGTTGTGGTCTGCACTTGCTCTTCGATTGGCGGGCACGCTGAAAACGCCGGTACCGGCAAGCATTACACATCGATGCGTATTGACCGCGCCATGGCCGACAGGGCTGTCGGCAGTGGCGGGCCGATTCTGGTTGCCGCTGCACTTGAAAGCACACTGACACCGACACGTGAGCTCCTGCAGAGTTCGGCAGATAATTTCGGCATCAGTGTTCCAATAGATACTTTTGTCATCGAAGATGCCTGGTCCTTGTTTGAGCGCGGTAGCGTCGACGCCTACTACCAATGCGTCGCAGATGGCATTCTCAAACACACCGCTGACTACGCAGTGGTGGTTTTAGCGCAGGCGTCGATGGCACCTGCCAGTACCCTGTGCTCAGCGTTGCCAGTGGAAGTCTTAAGTAGCCCGAAAACCGGCGTTGCTGCAGCGTTGGCGCAGATAGACCCACGGGCCTGAGTAGACCGCGCTGGCTCAGCTTATCTGAACACCAGACCACCACAATAGCAATTGCAGCCGATTGCTGAGTAACACAGACTACCCGCCAGGTCCGGTTTTTACACCTGCACGCATCGTTTCATAGTCACAAATTAAACGCACCGAATGTTACTCCCGGGATGGCCTCTTGTGGCGCTAATGCCACAAGGCATGCCCTGTCACCCAATCGTCAACGACAACGACCCAAAACCGGCAATTCGGGGTTTGGCGGGATGCACTGCGTTCCCACCCACTGGCACACGACGGACAAGCTGTGCTCGATTGCGCGTTGCTGCAGTGCATCCGGCTCATTGGTTCAAAAGCATCAGGACAAAAATCAGTACGTCGCCTGAGAGATAACACAGACAATTGCCGGTGCGATAAACTTCTTCGTCACAGCAGTATGCCCTGCCGGCTGATTCTTTCTGCATCGATCACTGGCAGCCCCCCCCTAGAGTAGCCTCCTACAATCCCGAGGGAACGTCACCATGACAGCAGCCAGAACAAACCAGCGCGAACTCATCGAGGGACGCGCAGCGCTTGTCGTGATCGACATACAAGCCAGTACATTTATTGAACAGTCCAACGACGATCGCGCCATACCTCACATGGTGGACTATGATGTCCGTATGTTACGAGCGCGTGCAGTCATTGACAAAGCCAGAGAGCGCAACATACCGGTGATATTCATTCAGGAGATTCATCGCGCCAATCTGATTGATTTTGGCCGTGAACTCGATGGTGACGAAACCGTGCACTGTCTCGACAATAATCCCGCCACAGAAATAGCCAAAGAGCAAATGGGCTTCCTACCCGATGATTATCACATTCAAAAGCGCCGCTACTCGGCATTTTACGGGACCGATCTGGAGATTCTTCTAAAGGGATTAAAGACCGATACGTTGATACTGGTCGGTGGCCTGACCGACGTGTGTGTGCACTACACATTTGTCGACGGACATCAGGGTGACTACTTCTGCCGGGTCGCTGAAGACTGCGTGGCCGGCTCCAGTCTCGATGCACACAATGCATCATTGAAGGCAATGGAATATCTGCAAACCGGGGCAATTCGTTCGATCGACGAGGTTCTCGCGGCAATGGATCAGACCAGTCAGTAGCCAGCCACCTTTCAGAATCCAGTATTGCCGTTGCCGCGCATACCCGCAGTCAGCGGCTTGCGCCGCAAGGCGTCTCTACACTGCAGAAAAAATGGCCGTTAAAATCGGCCTTTAAATTCAAACGGAAGCAACAACAAATGCGTACCTCGCGGTACGCGATCACTTGAACCCGGGGTAAATACCGCAAAATCTCAGCTCAGACGACGATTTTTAGCAAATCATTGATACCCCGTTATTCGGACAGTTTGTCCCGATACTCTATTGTACCGCACTGGGTACAACCATCAACTGCTGCAAAAATCTCAC
>CALKXD010000266.1 GCA_938003855.1 uncultured Granulosicoccaceae bacterium
TGAAAATCGCCAGACAAAAGTCACTAGCGACCGTAAATTTCGGGACTTTCATCACAAAAGTGGCGTGATTCTCACGACACTTAATGCGCCTGTCCGGCTAAATAACGTGCCAAAGGCCGAAAATTCAGGGGATTAACAGCCCGATCCACCCTGCGAAACGCCAAGCACAAAACCTTTGAAATGTCAATCATACTTTCGGGGAATAGATCTACTACCACCAATACCCCTATTATACTTCCCAGTTGGAGCAGTAGCAGTTTAGTCCCTGGCCCGCCGGCTTTGTGACAATCAGGAGTTGGATCGTAGTTAGCACACGGACGTGCACACCCTCACCCGCTGCAAGTCTCTTGTTCTTATCCATGCCTCCTCCTGCCACTACTTCACTCAAGCTAACCGCCACACACCCCGGTGTTCGCCACCGAGGCTGAGGCAGTCTCGTCAGCTAAAACCCCTAGACGGTGAACTGCTCAAAATCAGTCAATGTCGCCATTTTCTCTGGTCCGCCAACCACCGCATAACTTGATTCTGAATTTATCAGAAACTCTTCGGCAACGTTTTTCAAATCTGCCATAGACACACGCAGGACATTTTGCCTGACTTGCTGCACATACTCTGTGCCTCGACCATAACGTTCCGCGTAGTAATTACCTATCGCTTCACCGGCCGGAGAACCCGGTTTGTCTATGCGGCCAATGACACCAAGGATTGCCTCCTCCAGCAACCGTTCTTCGTGTTTTTCATTCAACAGCCACTTTATTGAGGCATCGAAATCATTAAATGTTTCCTGCAAGCGTGGATCTCGATAGGAATAAAAACGAAACGCTCCCCCCTCTCCGTCGTAGCTAGCACCGCCCCCGTAAGCACCACCTTTCTCACGCACAGCACTATGCAAAAAGCCGTTGCCGAGATATTCACTCAACACGGTAAACGCAGGCGCAGCCGCGTGACCGGAAGTCACCACCGGAATTGATTGCGCGCAGTAATTCACCTGCGCGTTGGTTGCCCAGGCTTGCCGCACACGTGCCTCGGTATAGTTCAGCGCAAAGTCAGATGATTGCTCCGATTGCTGCGTCAATCCACATTGCAGAATTGCATCAGCAACGTTGGCCTGCTGCTCTTCTTCGCTGACGATCAACCACTCTCGCGGAGCGCTGCAAACACGCTCATGGATCGCCGCCAGCTTCACAGATAACTCGTCCAGAGCCGCCGGGTCTTGCTGTAAGCGTTCATCCAAGGCTTTAAGCTCAACAATACCCTGCAATCCACTCCATCGATGACTCAATGCACCCGTTGCGCTGGACTGACTGGTGGCAGCGGTCATCGCCAGTCCGTGGCCACGTCCGGTAATCGAACTCTCACGCCGTGTCCGGACTTGTGAGATTAGATCTTTTATGCGCGCCGTCTCGGTGAAATCAGGGGAGTCCAGCGTCTCGTGAATTATCTGACTGATATGCTTTTGGTTACGATTCAACCCTTTGGCCGACATCACCATTGAGGCGTGCATTGCGTCTTTCTCACCGAGCACGCTTCGTGTACTAATACGGGCGCTCAATCCGCCCAGCACGGAGGCTTGCAGCGCCTGAGTCTCCAGGTAGTCCCGACCAGCGCTGCCAACTTCAGTCAGACACATCGTGTACACAGGAAGCAGATCAATCAATGAGTCGTCAAAAGCAGGAAGCTTGCTGACCAACTGCTGATACACCATGCCATTGGTGCCGGTGTTGTACCAAACCGTCGGCATATCACCTGTAGCACGTCGCTCACCGACCGGAAATTTCAATTCCGCCGGTACATCGTCAAGGGTCACCCGGGGTAGTAACTCGGCATCATCTACTGCCGACTGACGCTGCTCAAGCGCTTCAGCCAGTTGTGCAATTTTCTCACGTTGCTGCTGATCGATTGATCCATCAAGCGCCTTAAGCGTTTCGGCTTCAGCCGCTTCTTCCGCTGCTGCAAGCTCGGAATCAGGGGCCATAACCAAACGCACCCGATGTGGGTTGTCGAGTAACAACTCGCGAACCAGGCGTGGAATAAAATCAGGATTCTCGGCATCTTTGCGCAACTCAACAAGCAGTTCATCGATATCAAGTGCAGCGACGGGATCACCACCGTGCAGCGCAGGCGTCAGCGCCCGCAGCGCCAGCTGCAAGCCATAGGGAAATCCGTCACCGGTGACTTCGCGCTGGGCCAGTTCCAGCTGATGCAGCACCGATAACACCGATTCAGTCGGAACGCCATTGCTGGCGATGTCTTCCAGCACACCCATAACGAGTGCTTCAACAGCGTCTGCCTTATCGGGATCGGAACCTTCCATTCCTGCAGCGAAGGTCATCTCGCGGGTTTCGTCATCAGCACCACACAGTGGTGATGGCGACGTGCCCAGATCACTTGTTTCCAGCGCACGCCGCAGCGGTGAACTACTGTTATCGAGTAATACGTCCGACAACACGCGGGCTTCCATTGCCTTGCGCATATCTGAGTTTTTACCCAGTAACCAGCCAATCGCAATATGGGTTTTACCCGCGGTGTTTTCTTCGGCCAACGGGTAACTAGCGGTTATCTGTTGCGGCGATGAGTAGCGCTTCTCGTCGGGGATCGCCAGATCGGACACATCCAGAGAATCAAACTCGTGAAGTGCGCGTTCTTCGAATTTAGCCTGCAACTCAGTAGCAGGGAGATCTCCATAGGTAAACATCACGGCATTAGACGGATGATAATGCTTGGCGTGGAAGCTTTTCAGTTGCTCCCAGCTCAAGTCAGGAATCGCAGCCGGATCGCCACCGCTGTCATGATGGTAGGTAATCGACGGAAACAGCGCACTGGAAAATTGTTTCATCAAACGGGCGTTCGGAGAGCTGTACGCACCTTTCATCTCGTTGAATACAACGCCCTTGTACATGAGCGGCGAGGCGGTATTACCAGCGTCGGAAAAATCGAGTCTGTGCCCTTCCTGCCGAAAGTCCAGTTCATTGAGACTGGGGAAAAAAGCAGCATCGAGATAGACATCCAGCAGGTTGTAGAAATCCTTACGATTCCTACTGGCAAATGGATACGCAGTCCAGTCACTGGCTGTAAACGCGTTCATGAAGGTATTCAGTGACCGACGCAACATCATGAAAAACGGATCGCGCACGGGATAGCGCTTACTGCCACACAACGCTGTATGCTCAAGAATGTGTGCAACTCCGGTTGAGTCTTGCGGCACAGTCAGAAACGCTACCAGAAACGCATTCTGGTCATCGTCGGCAGCCAGATGAATGTGGCGAGCGCCTGTTTTTTTATGCCGATACTCCTGAAACTCCATGTTCAGTGATGCAATCGGGTAGCGACGCAATTCCTCAAACACTGCACTTTGTGGCATATATGCTCCGTCTAGTGGTCTTTGTTGTATCGATTAAAAGAATAAGCTGTTATATGGCCTGCCAGAGCAGAGCGCAATACTTATTCCGATAATATTGGGGTCCGCGTGAGCGGTAAACCGTTGAATAGCGAAAGTATTCGGGTGTGACTGAACGGTATCATTGCGCAGGGAGTCCGGCAGTGGCCGATGCGCCAGGGATTGCAGTAACTCAGGTCGGTCGCAGCACAACCCACCGAATATCGACGTATTTTCTCTACTGCCCGCTGCACGTCCTTTCGAAGCCGGGATGCTGCGACACCGGATTTATTGTTCTGACACAGGTGCATCGGATAGGTTCGGCGACTGCGCTCAAACCGAACAACTCACAGCCGATCAGGCCACAGTGGAGATACGCCAGTTGTGCGGTACCCGGCAAGGCCGGGCCGGGGTTTTGACAGGAGAAGATCAGATACTCCTCCCTGGGACGGGAAATTCGGCGCTGCCTTACATGGTGTTGGTTGGGCGCTCTGAATTGATCAATCCACCCAGATGATCCTCAACGGCACGACGAACGTTGCCAGCTTTTTCACCGGTAAACTGCACGCCAATACCTGCAACTGTACTTCCACCCGCCGCCGTAATCCAAACCACTTTGCCCGGAACAGGCCATCGTTCTGATTCATCCATCAGTCCAAACAGCAGGAATACGTTGTCGCCAAGACTGTACTGCTGATTGGTCGGAACAAAGATACCGCCCCCCTCAACGAATGTCATAAACGCCGCCTGCAAGGCGCCGCGGTCCGTTATAGTGAGCGATACAATTGCTTTGCGATCTGTGGTCATTGAGAGTTCTCCGCACGAATTCTGAGTCGATACATACGTATATCGGCCAACGCGCCCTCAAGCACAGCCTGGGTTTTCAGGCTCGCATTATCCAGCCGCATGCGGTCCTGCAAAATGACCAGTGCCTGACTGAGGTATCGTCGGTCGATTAGATGTTTATCAGAATTTGATCGGCCGCTGGCCGCAGAAACTTCAAGCTTTTTAACCAGTTCTGTGGTCCATTGCAGAAAGAGTGTCAGCGACGTACGGGTATTCAGAACGGCAGCTGCACTGCTGGCCAAGTCCACTGGACTGCCTTCTTTTAAAACAAAATCGAACCACCCGCTTCGAATCAGCGAAATCTTCTCGAGATCGAGATCATTTACCTGCTGTCGAGCCAGCAGCGGTGCTCCTTGTGCAAACTCCAGCGCAATCTCAGCGTTACTCACTTTTTGCTCCAGCAACCAATCCATCGCCTGCGATTTTGACGGGGTTGCGACCACAACGCGCTGACAACGGCTTCGCACGGTGGCCGGCAGTTCAGCCTCGCGATCTGCAATGAGCAGCAGGATACTGCCGGCACCGGGCTCCTCCAGTGTTTTCAACAGACTATTAGCCGCTGCAGTTGTCAGCGTGTGCGCCTTGTTGATGATCGCCACACGGTGCGGCCCATAGGTTGCCGTAAGCCGGAGCTTGTCGGTGAGCTTGCGAATTTGGTCGACACTGATAACCTGAGCCTTATCAAGCCAGTCGACCACCATCTCGTCCGGATGCGTACCGCTTGTTGTCAGCGCACAGCGGTTACAGGTATCGCACGGAGCAGCCTGCGGGAACTGCTCGCACAGCAGGGCACGGGAAAACGCCTGCGCTAAGTGCAGCTTGCCCACACCGGGTACTCCGGCAATTAAGGTGGCATGATGCAGATGACCACCGGCTGCTACGTCAATCAACAGCTTCCACTGTTTTTCCAGCCAGGGATACGGTGCCTCGGTCATAACGGTCTCAACAACCTTCAAGCACGATTGACCACTGCTCGATCCGGTCACTCACTACTGCCGCCATTGCCGCGGTGACATCTTCGAGGGCAGGATTCGCATCAATTATGCGAACGCGCTCCGGATCAGCACTGGCCTGCGCCAGATACCCCTGCTTTACTCGGGCGAAAAATTCATCGCCTTCGCTCTCGATGCGATCAACCGCGCGCCGGCGACGGGTTCTCGCCACACTGGTTTCGCGACTGGCATCGAGGAGTAACGTGAGGTCAGGCTGCAAACCCTCCTGAACCCAATCCTCAATCACAGACACACGCCGGGCACCCAACTGTCGCCCCGCTCCCTGATAGGCATATGATGCATCGGTAAAGCGATCACAAAGCACCCACTTACCCATCGCCAATGCAGGTTCGATCACGGTCTCGATATGTTGCGCCCGGGATGCAAACATCAATAACATCTCAGCTTTGGCGACCATGGGCTCTTGCGTGCCCAGCAACACCTCCCGCAATTGCTCGCCCAGAGGTGTACCGCCTGGTTCGCGGGTACTGACTACATCTATACCCTGGCTTTGCAATAGATCCCGCACCACTGGCAGCAATGTCGATTTGCCAACACCTTCAGCACCTTCGAGGGTTATAAAGCGACCACGCTGCATGTCTGTCATCAGTAGCCTTTCGCTATTTTTTAAGAATGTATTTACGCACAGCCTTGTTGTGCTCTTCAACGGTTTCATTAAAAACGTGACCACCGGTGCCGTCTGCAACAAAAAACAGTGCCTTGGTTGCGGCAGGATTGACGGCGGCCTCGAGTGACTCGGCACCGGACATCGCGATTGGCGTTGGCGGCAAACCGGCAATTGTGTAGGTGTTATAGGGCGTTGCAGTTTTTAGATCGCGGCGCGTGATGTTGCCATTAAAGGATTTCCCTATACCGTAGATGACGGTCGGATCCATTTGCAGGCGCATCCCTTTGCGCAAGCGTCCTGCGATCACCCCGGAGACCATCTGGCGCTCGGCGGCAACGGACGTCTCTTTTTCAATGATCGAGGCTAAAGTCAGCACTTCGTAAGCAGTCGTCACCGGTAAATTATCCTGCCTCGCCTGCCAGACTTCATCCAGCTTAACGACCAAAGCGTTGTGAGCCCGCAATAGAAACTCCGCATCGGTAGTGCCACGCGGAAACAAATAGGTGTCCGGTAAAAACTGCCCTTCAGGGTGACCTCTGGTTGCACCTATGCTTTCCAATAGATCTGCGTCATCGACATTCTGCAAGGTTTGTATCAGTATCGGGTCCGTCGCCAGGGCCTCTCGCAACTGCCAGATATTCCAACCCTCGAGAATCGTAAACGCATACTGTTTCTGCCTGCCGAGTTGCAACTCGTCGAGAAGAGCAATAGGTGATACGGCCGTTGAGACAGTGTACTCACCGGTCTTTATACTGCGTGCCAGCCCGGTATAGCGCGCATAGAACTCCCACCATATCGGCCTCTGCAACAGCCCGGCTGTCGCCAGATTGCTTGCTATAGTTCGAACCGTCTGACCACGCTTCACCTCTAGCTCAAAAGTTTGCGATTTATCATTCAATGGGGAATGCAGAAACTGATGAGCATCGTAAGCTGCAAAAGCCGCTGCGGATAACGCAATAAAAAACACCAGTAAAATGAATTTTTTCACAGATAAACCGTATGCAGAATAGCGATGTTTAAAGCGGGATCAAGCGCTGCTGACGCCGCTTCGCATCCAGCAGGATCCCAACGCCACGAGACCACCAGTTAAGGAGATACCGCTGATCAGCTAGATCTGACTAAAAATCAATGTGGCGTTGGTACCGCCAAATCCAAAGGAATTCGACAACACGTGAGCAATTTGCAGCTGACGTGCTTCGTTAGGAACGTAGTCGAGATCGCACTCGGGATCCGGGTTGTGCAGGTTGATTGTTGGTGGCACCGACTGATCCCGCAACGCCAGTACAGCAAACACTGCTTCAATACCACCAGCGGCACCCAGGAGATGGCCAGTCATCGATTTAGTTGAACTGACCGCGACCTTATGTGCGTGGTCTCCAAACGACGATTTTATGGCATTTGTCTCAGCGATATCACCAGCGTTTGTTGAGGTGCCATGCGCGTTAATATAGCCCACCTGACTGGCATTCAGACCAGCGTCTTTCAGAGCGCTGTTCATACAGCGCCGGGCGCCATCGCCGTTCTCAGACGGCTGTGTCATGTGGTAGGCATCACCACTCATGCCGTAGCCAGTAAGCTCGCAGTATATCTCTGCACCGCGTGCGCGTGCATGTTCGTATTCTTCCAGCACTAACACACCGGCTCCATCGCCCAGCACAAAGCCATCGCGATCAGCATCCCAGGGACGACTGGCCCCAACGGGATCATCGTTTCGGGTTGACAGCGCTCGTGCTGCGCCGAAGCCCGCCAGTCCCAGCGGACAGGTTGCCATCTCCGCACCGCCACAAACCATCGCGTCGGCATCACCATATTTGATTAGCCGTACCGCCTCACCAATATTATGCGTGCCAGTGGTACAGGCGGTAGTTATGCAGATATTCGGCCCCTGCAACCCGCGCATGATCGACAGATTACCGGCGATCATATTTATGATTGTTGATGGCACAAAAAAGGGAGACATTCTGCGCGGGCCGGACTTGACCAGCGTGCTGTGCTGTTTCTCGATATTTGGCAGGCCGCCAATCCCCGACCCGATCGCTACACCGATTCTCTCGGGATCGAGATCTTCGGCACGCAATCCAGCATCGTCCAGTGCCTGCAAGCCGGCAGCGACGCCAAAATGGATAAAGGTATCCATCTTGCGCGCATCCTTGGCGCTCATGTATTCGGTGACGTCGAAATTTTTTACTGATGCGGAAAATCGAGTGGAATAGCCTTCTGTGTCGAAGGAATCCACCATAGCCGCTCCGGATACACCGGCCAACAGTGCCGCCCAGGTATCTTTGACCGTATTGCCAACCGGAGTGATTGCCCCCAGGCCCGTAACTACAACTCGACGTTTACTCAAAACGGGTGCTCCCGAATGGTGTGCTGCGCTCCGAGATTGAGCGCCTGGTCAACAAACTAAATCGCTGCGTTTGCCGGTCTGTCCTGCCACCAGAGTGATCCGGTTTTAACAGGGCCGCTTATTGGAAACAGCCCTTTCCTGTCTACCATGGCTTGTCTACTTCTAGCGGCTATCTCTGCCGCTATTTACAAACGCCTGCCAAACACTCTGCGGTAAAATCAACAGCCTGTCGATACTGGATTCAAGGCCGTCACCGGTGGCTGGGAAAACCTAACCCAGATTGGCATTCACATAGTCAACCGCTTGCTTGACGGTGGTGATTTTCTCGGCTTCCTCGTCTGGAATTTCACATTCAAATTCCTCTTCGAGAGCCATAACGAGCTCGACAGTATCGAGTGAATCAGCGCCAAGATCGTCGACAAACGAGGCTGCGCTAGTGACTTCCTCGTCTTTTACACCGAGTTGCTCTACGACAATTTTCTTTACGCGTTCTTCGATACTGCTCATATTGCATACCCTCCACGGGACTGGTCAATCTGGGAAAGTTGGCTTCTGCCAATCCCTCCATTGTATAAAATCCAAGATTCATACGCTACTGAATTCAACGATAAA
>CALKXD010000267.1 GCA_938003855.1 uncultured Granulosicoccaceae bacterium
AGGTAAAACACCTAAATACTTGGGTACGATATTATTTAGGATTTTGGTGGAACAGGGTTCAACTTATCACTATTAATATCTCTATACAACCGATTCTAGAACAGTTATCTGCGGTTCGCCGAAACGCCTCACCATCTCGCTCCACTCCTTACGGTGTTTGTCCGTAGTTGACCCTCTAAAGTTGTAATCCTGGTACTGATAGCAATAGAACATAACCGCACGAAGCCGTTTCTTATACGGGTGAGGCAGACGGTATGCCGCCTTTTTGCTGATCGCACCGCCCAACCTGGCTTTGTACGCTTCGTGCACCAGCTCGTCGAGTTTCAGCAACGCATGCAGAAGAATTTTAATGCCTCTCATGTGATAGTCGGTCACATCATGAAAATGTTTGTACACCACTTCGCATTCCACCGGTATCAGCACCGGTATGGATCGGGTGTTCTCAATTTCTTTCAAAATCTCACGGTTAAGCGTGGCGATTTTTTCATTAACCTCAGGGAAGGCACTGGCGGCAAATGGACAACCCGCTGTGGCCGCCTTTTGCATCAGCGCATATTTACTCACCATCGCCGGCACCCCGATTATTCCCGCGATACCGGGCCTCCCTGCTCTTCCGGTATAAAGATCACTGACCATTTTCGAGACCAACCGGATCACAACCACATCACCCATGATCGATTAACCGGCTATATTCTTGATCAGGGATTTCTGACTTTTGGCATCCAGTAACTGGAATATCTTGATAAACCCGCCAATGTCATCGGTAACTCCCATTTTTTTCAGGCAACGGGTCTGTCGATTCGATCGAACGTATTCTCCGTTCACGAGCAGCTCACGAACCACAATCGCCGCGTTCTTGCGATCATCATCTCCGAGTTGCTCGTTGGGGCTAATGCCGGCGACAATCGCAAAGTCCCGGGCGTTGCCGCCGGTAATACCCAGGAGCGTTTTCTCGGCTTCCGTCATTGACGGGTAGGTGATGTCAAACAGCTCAATCACGACGGCCGTGTACGTCGGCTTATCGAGTGACACGGCATCCATTCGTCGGTTGACGTGCTCCAGCAGACGATCGGCCTTCTCGTTACACTGTGCGTGAACATCGCTGTCAGCGACCCCTTCTCCCACCCGACCTTTGAACAACTTCACCAGTCCGGCTCTGATGGATTGCAGCCACCGGGCGGTTTGCGAGTTGGCCCGCCCTTCTATCATCAACGTCGGCAGTGTTTTAACCAGTACGTCGGCGGTGTAGAGATATCGACAGACTGCCGTATTGTTCAGCGTCATCGAGAATCCGCATTGCTTCATCCAGTCAACAAAGCCAATATCCCCGGTGTTACTCGCATCGAATTGATTTCGTAGTATGCGTACCGCTTTCGCCTCTTCGCTGTACGTCAATCTTCCACGAACCATGTTCTCGGTGGCATTCATAATTGCCTTTTCCGAGTCATTGGTCCAGGGGTAGATAAGGCACCGTGCATGAAGATACGGATTGACGGTTTGCTGCCCTATCGGCTGCCACTCCAGCGCCAGCTCTCGCAGCAGTTCAAGGCGCGTATTTCCACCTCGAATCAGGCAATAGTGATCCTCGTAGGGGCGCTTGCTGACCTCAAGGAGAATGTACATGCCGGTCGAGCTGCGGATACTGTTCTTTAGTTCCTCCCTCACCTCGTTTGTTGACATTCGGGGATTGTCCTCAACATTTTCGCGTATGTCTTTGAGCGCGAGGTACTCCAGCCGAACATCACTTTGATTAATAATCGCGGGGGGAATGTGTTCGGACTCGGGATTGTTCAAACCACTGTTACCGCTAAACATGCATTTTCTCCGAGAGTAGTATCACTAACTTTTCAGTATCTTCAATTTCGACGGCAGGCCATCCGTGGCTGGCTAGCTTTGCCTGGTAAACTGACGCCGGACAGTCGTATTGTCTCTCCGTCAAAAACCGCTCAATGGCATCGGGGCATTCCAGGTATCTACATCCGCTGTCACGCTCCAGGGGAAGCTTCTGGGCTCGAACCCATTTCCGGAACACCCTTAATGGGGGCACACCTTTTATCGTCGTCATACCCGCGGCAGTATCGGCAGTCGGCGGTTCGCTCTGGCCATCATCCTCCACCATGGGTGGCTCTGCGGTAGCCACTGCAGCCAACACCTCCGCGCTGTCTGCTGGACTGGCGGCATCGATGTCTGCTGGCACTGAATAATCCTTGTTTATCGGGGTATCCCGCGTGCTGTCATTTTTTTTGGTCTTCATCGATGTGGGTTTATCCGCAATAACCGCAGTAGGTGTCAGGGGGATATCGATTGACGAATCGGGTATTTTAGCGGGACGATCACCGGCATTTTCCGCCGAGGAATTGATGAAGCATTCCAGACCGAACGCCGCACGGCTGATCTCGACCATTCCCCGCTCCTGGTCACGCAATATCCATTCGATGGAGCACTCCGGCAACAAGGCAGAGATATTGTGGAACACCAGATACCGGGCGTTTGAACCCCCATCGTCGTAGAGGTAACCGCTCTGTTTCCCGAGATTCGGGATCAGCACGCGCTTTCCATCGGCGGTGTAAAAACGTCGCTGAACCTCCCCGGCACCCTTCAGCATATGGCAACAGAACATAACGTACTTCCAGAGCTGCTCATACCGGCCACCTTCCTCTCGGCTGCGATTGTAAGGGAGCTTCAGCAACATCGTCCCTCTGACCGCTTCACTCGCCGCTTTCAATGCCGAAGACAGTTGCTCGGGAGCTTGCATGTACGCGGCAACATTCCTGATGGTCTGGACGTAGTGGCCCTCAAACTGAGATCTCGAAATAGAAACTGACCCCCACAAGGTATTGGTGTATTCGCTAACTTCTTTTGCGTTCACTGGAAAATCCACAACCGCCAGCAGATTCCCCTGACTGCACCCTCTATTCGGTCTAGCAAACAACGAACGCCACACAACTCACCTGCCTGTTTAAAGCCAAAAGAGACGAAACAGCCAATGCTGTCTCGTCCTTACCTTCATAAACAATAAGTATCGAAAAACGCCTGCTCCTCCGCAGTAGCAGCCACAGACCTGATCGGTAAGTTTCTGAACGATACGTCCAATACAATCTCCCAGTCTTCATCCGTCAACGGTTCAAAGCCCTCAGGCTCCCCGTCAACATCCTCAGACAATGACTCAACCCATCGCTGATAGTCAGGATCATTCTCATAGTGATTCTGACTCTCATCCAGTCTGCTGTTACTCCATTCCACGTAATCCGGGCATCCAGACAACGCTCTGTCTATATCTATACTCATTGCTTCTATCTCCGCTATTTTTTGGATTAGGGAGATAGTTCCCCGGCGGGAGAAACTAATCTCCCGGGTGGGGTGGGTGTTGGGGTATGCCACATTTCGCTAGAAATGCCCTAAATGCTGCCGCATACGATAACTTAGGTAATTGGGTAAATCGTTACGCCTTGCGGTCGTCCAGGTAATCATCTATTGCAGAACTAATTTGACCCGCAGTTCCTTTCTCCATCATTTCAGTCAGATTTCCTTCCCACCCAATTTCGTGTGCGCCGGGTGAACCTCCCAATGAGTACTCTTCAACCTCCTCTCTTGGTGATTCATGGCGGCTACTGACAGGTGTATCACCTGCTGCCATATCACGAAACCAGTCACAAACGTCGAGATACCAGTTTATCAATCGTTTTATCATTTCCAATTACACCTAGCGCTTCAGCCCTCGGTTGATCGTACCGCTGTCAGATCGGCCGAGTCCGTTTAGCCTTCCAAGAGCCGTGTTCCCAACATTCGCGACAGCACCAGCGCCACCAGTTCCGGCCACATTTGGGCTGATAATACCCGTCGCTATACTGACTGCCCTAAACCCCGCTGCACTAAGGACCAGGCCGGCGAACACAGGGCCAAGCACATACGTTGCGGCGGTGACAACCGAATGTATCAACTTGTTCATCGCACTCGCCAGCCCCTCCCCGTCCAGAAAACTTCGGGCAGCACCCCAGAGACCGTCGCTGCCTCCCGGCCACAACGCTCGCGCCATTGACTCATCTACCCAGGCGGCAAAGCCCCATAACGCAGACCAAAATACCACGAAAAACAATAACACCGATGCCTGCAACACAAACTCCCAGCTATACCCGCTCATCACCAAACCGAAGGGCAACATAAATACGATGAACATCGCAAAGTAGGCCTGCAGTATTGGCAGAACTTTCAGTAACGCATCGGTCAACATAGTGGCAACGAACGCAAGCTTTATAAATTCAGCCCCCTGAAACACTTGTCCGGCACCGGATATCACTTTGTCCGACAGTGTTTTATCGACGGCCTTGAGCGCATTGATTCGATCCAGTGTTTGTTGAGAGGTCCCAGGGGTGTTTCTCAGATAGAGCTGCACCAGGTTTCGTTGCGCGTTGTCGGCTAACCCCGGGATAGCCGCTTGTAACCGGTTCCAGGTCCCCTGCCGGTTATCGCCGGCGGCCGGGCTGATCGCCTCGGCATAGATCTGATCAGACAGGTAGATCCAAAAATCATCGCACTGTTGCCTGCCTGCTTCAGGCGTCGGTAGTGCTGGATCGTATTGCGGGTTTAGCGCGGCAACAAACGGCATTCCGGTGATCGGGCCCTGCGTGGTCAGATTCGCATAGTAGGTCTCTATCCAGAATTCAGAACCAATCCAGCTGGTATCGCGACCAAAGAATCCCGGATCTTCATTACCGGGCCCGACCACCTGACCTGACGATTCCTGAGAGTACCTCGACAGTGCCGGGTCGTAGCATTGCCCGAGAAACTGATTGTGGAGACTTCTGACGTAGGAGCTCTCGATCTTGGCCCCCTGTGCGAATGAGGTGAGCGCTCGCATGCCATTGTTGTTTTGCGCGGTGACCTCGTTGACTACCGTTTGGGTAATCGCATGACTCAGCCTGAGCGTCGCGTACCACCACATCGGCACCCCGGTCGTGGTACTGCAGATAGCGGTACTCATCGGAGAGGTCATATTATCGTAGCCGGTGTTGGTGGCGTCACACTGAGCACCGACCGTGACATTCGGTGGCGAGCGTAGATCATTGACGTTCTCATAGGTTAGAACCGACTCCGGTGATAGCTGCACAAAATTCACGGGCATCGCCACAAAAAATAGAATGATGAACAGCTGCAGCAACCGGACTTCAATCGCCGACAACACACTTTCACTGTTGTTGCCAAATGTCGATCCGCGCCCACGCGCCTCTATTGCCTCTCCGATTAATGCCATCACGATGGGGATAAACACAATGCCGGAGGCCACCAGCAGACTCCAGATCAGGCTGTAATACTTCCACGCGACAATGGTCGTATAGACCTGCAATGTCGAATCGACATACATTACAGGCCGCCCTGCAGTGACATCAGAATCGCCGCCTCCGCCGCAACATACCAGCACAGTGCCCGCACCTGATGGCGTGAGATATCAACCGATAAGTACCGGCTCACCAAACCTGACAACTGAGGCCACAGAAACAGGCCAACGCTTCCGAGCACCAGCAATCGGCCGAGCGTCATCTTGATCGCCAGTGCCTTGAACTCACTGTCCAGCGAGGCTAGATTGCTGGCCGGGGCGAACCGTGGCATCAACCACATCACCAGGGCGACAGTGATCGCCACACCGACCGTTACTTTTACCACCTTAAGCATCCTCAGTTGTCCGGCGCCGTGGGTCTGTCGGTATAGGTGCTGTCGACACCATAGCGGGACACACCGGTGAGCGTGCCGGCACCCACGTTATCCCGCAGCGCGTCGTAGGCGATGATCGTGCCCGAGACTTTGCTCGACAACTTGTGCTGTGTTTCTACCGCCCACATCAAATCGTCGATCTCGATTTTTATGCGGTCAGTGATGTCGCGGCTTTCCTGTTTCGCCTGCACATAGCCTTTCACCACCGGACTCTCCGAGCTGACCAGGATCATGCGACGGATCGCCATCGCCTTCTCGACCGCTCTCGACAGCGAGACATCGTCGATCAGTCTGCCGATATAGACATTCTGATCCTGTTCCGGAAAACGCATCAGGGCATCATAGACATAGGCGGTTAACTGCACCTCGGCGCTACTGACCGAACGCAATTGATCCATGCTGGGCAGCGCATCACTGGCCAGCAACGCGATCCACTCGAGAGTGAGTTTCTCCACCTCCTCCTCCACCAGTACCGACAACCCGACACCGGGCTGAAACCGCGAGTCACACTGTCCCCCCTCAGGCACACAGGTATAGATAGTTTGCTCTCCTACCAGCTTATTGGCCCATATCACCGCCTCCTCGGTGTTCTCAAACAGCACGCCCAGTCTTTTCTCAACAGTCGCGATACCACCGATGGTTTGCACCTGCACGGTGTCACCGGCCGCCGATGTCGCCTCGGTGAGACTACTGGCACCGGTCGCGGCATCGCTTTCGAAAACGTTGTAGCCGGCCGTCACCAGATCACGGACGATGACAATCGGATTATCAGCCCCACCGGCCGGTTCATCGAACCACGGCAGTGGTGCGCTGGCCGCATTCTGGGCAATGTCTCTGGAGGCCTCCAGAATCGAGGTGGGTTCATCACCGGCATACTCTTCGCCGTTACCAATCACCAGATCGGTTGGTGCCAGAGTCGCTCGCCAGCCAACGCCCATGCCGATCTGCTTCCAGGCGTCCAGAGGATTAATCCCCTTGTTGATGTCATTCACCACGGCTTCGCAGGAGCGCTTTGCCACATCCACACGCCCGTTGATCTGTGCGGTCAGCGTCTGCGAGTAGTCATACATCCCCGGCAGTGCGCGCTGCAAAGCCGCAACCGCCAGGCCCTGCCCGAGTGCGGTCAGTTGCGCGACGATGGCCTGACCGAGCTTATCCAGCTCCCCTTCCATATAGTCCTGAATCAACCGCGGGTAGGCACCGATATCCAGTATCTTGGTATCCCAGATATCGCAGTTCAACGGCAGGTTGACATTGGCGGAGATGCCAAGCTCCGGAGAGACGGTGGCATCGTTCAACGGCCGCTGAAAACTCGAGCCTCCGCCCATCTCATAGTAGAGCGACGGTGACAGCGGATGAGGTGCTGACCGGGTTGCGCTGAACGGCAGCAGCAGGACAGTGACAACGGCGATTGACGCAATAGATTTCATAACACTCAATCTATAATGGTGACGGGTGATGGCAGCGTAAAATTGCCCAGATGGGTCACAAAGCTTCCCTGCGGCTTTGGGGCACATCGATAGCGACGCCACAGGTTGAACATATAGTCATTGCTCTCAGACACCTTGTCCTCCGACCATTGCACCGGAAAACGTGTGAGGGTCCCACCGATGGTTCGTGGCTGCGGCGCTGACGCTAACTCGGGGTTAACCTCGGGGCTGCCGAAGCGATGACAGGATTGCTCAGGCTCGACACCGTCACTGTGGATCAACTGCCAGCGGCCTGTTTCATCCTGATCGGGCTGCAGGTAGACCGAGTCGCTCTCGCGGGATCGGCTGTTCCAGTCCAGCGTCTCGTAGCCATGATCAAACATCGTATAGCGGCTGTTACTGAGTGCCGGCGCGCTGCGATAGATATGCGGTTGGCCGGGACGTGTGACCACATGCGCCGATCTGAACGCGGCTGCGGCCGCCGCTTTGACCGGGTCAGCCTGCAACAGATACCCGTTTCGTGGATAGACGCTGCCGTAGTTCTGCGCCTGCCCCAGTGCGTCAACCGGGTTGGTGTTCTGCCCCGGAAACAACTCACCAATCGTGGTCTGGTTGCTGAAGGGCAGATAGGTCTGCGGGTACACCAGCTCCGGCAGTTTAAAACGCCAGGACAACACATTGGTACCGGACATATAGTACGGCAGAAACGGTTGCGTATCCGACGGGCAAAACCCCTGAAAGCCAATCGGTTCAAAACCTACCCCCGGGGTGAACAAACCCTGATAGTCCGCCAATGCTCCTTCATTCAGGGTTCTAAACAGCGTTACCACCTCGTCGATCTTCTCGGTCGCCGCCCCAACCTCGCGGGTCGCCTGACTCAGAATCTGCTCAGGCGTGAGCTCTGAGAATCGCGCTCGCAGCTCATCGACCGCCGCCGGGGTCAGTCCATCAAAATCAATGCGCGGCAGGGCTGCATCCGGATCGGGCGGAGGAAGCGTTGACGGGGTATGCCCGGGGATCGCAGTGGTGGTGCCCGCACTGGTCTCGATCATCTGCCCGGAGAGGAAATTGGTATAGACGGCGGCCGGGTGAGTCGCTGACAGATTCAACGGCTGCAGTTCCTCCAGCGCCTCTCCAAGCGTCGTCCCGCCGGCCAGCGCATTGAGCTCGCCGACGACCGCATTGGTCGCCACACTGACCGGATCAAATCGTGCCGAGGCCTCTGCGGTGAAGTCGCCGCCTAGTTGGGTATTCGCGTTGTCCGCCAGTGATTGCACCACCTCGGCCACATGCGCCGGGGTTTTTGCGATGTCCGACGGCAACGCGGTGAGTAACGATGCACCGGGCAGTCCAACAGCCAGCTCTCCTCTAAACGCTTGGCTGGCCCAGGTATACACATTCCCCGGATGGCCAAACACCTCGCTCTCAAAATACTGCAACGTTGAATGCGATTCGCGTTTTTGATCAGTCCCCTGGCCCGACCACTCATCGGTGGCATACCAGGTCTTCGGCACCTCCTGTCGGGTTAAAAACTCCACCAACGGTTTGGCCACAATGTTCTGACCATGACCCAGGGCAATATAGGACTCGAACAGCGGGCTTTCGCCCAGTCGCGAGTACGCGGTGACCAGAAAATCAGGATTATAGTGCGCGGTAATCGGACTCACATAAAACGTGATGGCCACACCACTGAACAGCGAGAAGGACAGCTTGGAATAGAACGCACCACCCTCGAACTGAAACTCCACACACTGACCGTAATTGCTTTCAGCGAAAGCATCGATGAAACCGGTACGGGCGTTTGCCTGTGTACTTGAAGTCGCAATGATCAATGCCAGCAGCATTTTTTTCACGGTGGCACACCCTCCAGAAGATCACGACCATGGTCTATTTTTGCCCAGCGTTGTATCACCTGACCGTGATCATCGAGCAGCACCGCCGACGGGGTCTCTGTCAGCCCGAAGCGGTGCATTTTCTCCAGGCCCGAGTAGCTCATTAAAAAAAGCGCCCGAAGCGGACCGCGGCCCCAGTCGTTCAGGCGTTGCTCCGCCAGCGCAAAGGCGGCCTCCTGCGACAGGGCCGATAAGCCGGCTTCGATCTGCCGTGAGGCATAATGCAGGGCATCGATGTGCCAGACGGTGAACGGATGCGGGAGCTGTTCGACCCCGAGGCGCTGATCGAGTCGCTTGAAGATCACATACTGCTCGGCGGATGCCACACTGACCACCATCGTCAGAACACACACCGCTACCCAACGAATCGCCCCGCGCGTCATGACATCGCCTCCAGTCTGGATTCCCGTATCTGCTCGGCGACAATACAGGCCGAGTCGAGCTCGGCGTATCGGCCCGTCAGTTGCCGCTGCTTCATCAGATCGCCACGCACGGACTTTTCATGCTTCTCGGTCTGCGCCAGCGCCAGAAACAATGACGGGGGCACATTGCGGAACTGGAACATCTGCTTATCCGACAGCAATACCCCTTCGACATAGCGCTGCGGTGATTTAACGCAGTTCACCATCATCTGACGCTCTTCGGTGGTCAGATCTCTAAACTGACTGATCTTGTCCACTTCATCCTTGGGCATCGCCAGACACAACCAGAACTCCATCATATTCAACAGGCGCTGACTGGTATCCGGGTAGTCATCTATATTCTGTGTGGCCAGCCAGAGAAACGCCCCGAGTTTGCGCCACTGCTTGATCGCCTTCATGACAATGGCCGGCAACAGATCGTCGGTATAGATCAAATGCGCCTCGTCTGTCAGTACCAGCGTAAAGCGACTCTCCATCTGATCGAGTTCGATGCGCGCGTTGATGTCCTGCAGCAATGACACATAGCCGACCGCAAGCGTCGACCCGGCCCCCTCCCCGACCGCCTGCGCGAGATCGACTAACTGTATATCGACATCCGCCCACAGCTCGCCTTCCCGACGATTGAACAAATGTCCGTTCAAGCCATCGGTAAACAACTCCATCGCATAGGACATCTCCAGTATCTGACTGGCGTGGTGCTTGAACTCATCGCGATTGGCAATGCGTTTTAACGCATCTTTAACATCCGACGGAATCACAATGCCGTCGGGTCCATACTCGGCAGACACCTGCTCGGCACTCTCCACCAGCGCATAGCGCAATGCCAGTCGTTGCGCGCGCGACAGCACTTGCGATTTATCCCCCCCGGTGACCATGATCTGCGCGGTGAGCTCCATCTCACCGAGATAGTCACGCTTCACCTCGTCATCATCCTCGCTCGCCTCCTCATCGATCAGCTCGATTTCCTCTCGTACCCGGGAGGACAGTAGCCGCAGGGCATTGGCAAACGGCGGGATCGACAGATCACTGTCCATCGACAGTTTGTTCTTTGCCACCGTGGCCCCGTGTCGCTCGGCCCAGTCGGCCCATAATCCAAAGCTGTTGCCACTCTCTATCACAAAGAGCTTCGGGCGGTGCACGGCGAACAGACACGACAGCTGCCAGATCAGCGTGGCCGATTTACCCGAGCCGGTAGGACCGAACACCAGGCCATGCGCCGACTTCGACCGGTCGTTATAATTGAGGGGATCGACCATGGTAGGCTCCCCCGAGCGGTTAAAGAAAAACAGCCCCGGATTATTGCTGCCTCTCGAGCGTCCATAGATCGGTGCCAGTGCGGCGGCGTGAGAGACAAAATAGGGTTTGGCTTTGCGACGGGCCTTTTGATCAAAAAACGGCGTATAGACCCCCGGCAGGTTTTTGATGTAGTTGTCCAGCGGCACGACTTCTTTAGAAACCGGTATCGCCGTTAATCCGTTCATCGTCAGTAGCGTATTAGTAGCCTCGAGCTTGCGTTTGATATCGCGGTCGTTGTCGCCCCGCACATACACCACCATCTCCAGCGCATAGAGCTTATCGCCGGAGGCCTGCTCATTGAGCACGGCCTGCGCTTTCTCATACTTTTGCCGGCTCTCGGCGGTCTCACCAATGGCCCGGTCGGAGACGATGGTGATGCGCTTGGTGACCTCATCCTGCGCCATCACTGTCAGGGTGTAGCTGAGCACACACCCTTCCGGAAACTTATCCATCATGGTCGAACCGTTGGCTTTCTCACCCGTCAGATGGCCCGGCCTTGGCAGAGTTTTGCAATTGACAATCTGCAGCGCGGCGTGCGGCATGCCGTCAAAATAGAGATAGCCCTTTTTCTCGTCAGCCTCCGGTCGGCTCAACGTTAGTATCTCCGCCAGATCACTGCCGATCGGCAGATCCTCATCACCGGGGTACGGGGCGACGGTGTGTAGATTAGCGACATTGCCATTGGCCGAGGGCGGGCGCGGATTGAACCACAACAGCATCCACCAGTAGAAGTCCTCGCCGTTCATGCGCCGGAACTTAATACCGACACCGGCTAGATTGCTTTCGCACTTATCGCAAATGTCCGTGAGTTCCAGCTCCGGGTCATCAACCGGTTTGTTCTGGGCGTATTTTCGATAGATCACCATACGCACCGAGCAACTCTGCCCACGCCAGATCGCTCCGGTGACCGCCTCATCCTCAAAGTACCCTTCCGGGCGTGTCACATCACCGATGTGCTGCTGATAGACCTGCCACCACGCCTGGGTAAATTCCGTCCGCCAGATCTCGGGGGCGATATACCCCTTGACCCGATCCAGATGGCTTTCCAGATCCGGTTCATTGTTAACAAAGAACTGCACCACCCATGGATCCTCTCCGTTCTCCGGCAACGTCTCCGACAACATCGCCGCAACATTGTCGGCAACCGATTCCAGATACTCCCGGGTTCGCCCCTCCGAGGCGATAGGCACCAGTTCATAACAGGCCATGCGGGTATAGCCGTCGATCAGCAATATCTGCTGACACTCGGGGATATACTCCGCCCACGGCAACAGGTCCGTGAACGATGGTCCCTGCTCATAGGCCGCACTCAGTTTTGCGTTGGTCACAGGCTCCCTTCCCCCGGCGCCGGTGAACAGGGATTTGAGGTTAATCATTGGCCCTCCCCTGTTGCGCGAGTACCTCATGCGGCAGCGCATACTGATCTCTGTCATAGAGTGTGATCGCGGTCATATAGCCCGGCACCGGTGCGTTATCACTCGTGCTCAGGTGCGGATACACAAAGATGCGAATCACCGGATTGGGATGCTTTTTAAACAGCACGCTCAATTCGTTTTCCGCCATCCGGGTGTAGGAGTCACGGTAGGACTCCGCGGCCAGCATATGACGGGCTCTATAAATATCTTCCACCTTGCGGGACTCACTCCCCGATGCCTGCCGATACAGATCAATCGACTCAACGGTACCCTCGCGCGACAGTCGCTCAGCACGGTTACTCGCACACCCGATTAACACCACCACAGTCATCACACTAATCCAGAGCGTTTTGTTGTAGCGACTCATGGCTATACCTCACTTTACGTTGACTGGCGCTGACATCCAGCCTCAGTTCCTGCTGAATGTGAATATCGACCACCGCACCGGCCGGTCGGTAGATGGCCGATTCGGAGACGCTGTAGATGTCCTCCAGCACTTGTGTGCCCGCCTCAATGCCGCCAAGTGCGCCTGCCGCCAACGCAAACTTGTCGACGTTACCTGCGACCCGGGTGGAACTGCTGGTCAGGTTGCCGGCCTCATCAAATCGATCAGTGACATTGGTCTGTGAATCCCTGATCGCCGCCGAATAGGCCCCGAGGGTCGCCAGTACTGCGCCCGCCCCCAGGTAGTCATTAACGTCACTGATCAGCGATCCACGGATACAGGGGTTGCCATAGCGGTCGGTGATGTACCCCAGGCGACCGCGGTTCTGATCATTCCCTCTCGGTCGACTGCCCGGGTCGCCGGGGTAGATTGATCGCACCGTGCCATCCTCAAAAATATAGGTCGCCGCGGTGATATTCCCGGTCACACAGCGGCGGGTGAAATTACCCACGGCATAGCCTTCAAAGATCATCCCGTCGATCTCCGGAGGCAACCCCGTCGCGTTGGCTGCGAAGTTTTCGCGCCCGACTATTATTTTGAACAGCTGCGGTTCAACGATATCGCCGCCCGTATAGATTTTCCCCACCAGTGAGGTAATCACCGTCGACCCTGACAGCATCGACAAATCCGGTATCGTGTAAAACCGTCGCGCATCACCCTCGACACGCGTCACTTGCCGTTTAGGACTTATCCCACGTGACACCCGATCCAATGCCCCGCCCCCGGAACCGGACCCCGCGCCCGAACCCGCACTTGAACCGGCACTCGCCCCGGTATTACTGACTAATTCCCGGTATTTCTGCAGCGGTTCGAGCAACAGCTTTTTGCCGTTATTGACGCCGTCCTGTGCCGTACTTTTGGCCTTGACCTCAAGCGTGTCGAGGGTATGTCCCCGCCGGTGATTAATCGATTCATCGAGCGGCTCTATCCAGAACACCTCCACCAACGCCTCACCACTGACGAACGCGCCAGGCGTCAGGCCATGACCAAAACCGGCCGGCAGTGACACCCGAGTCGACTCCCGTGACCCCGGACTTGCCAGACTCGCTGTCACCTCCGCTGGCGTCTGTCCGCTATTCAGCTTCGCGGCCTTCTCGGTCATGCTGTTGACCGCATCGTTAAAGCGATTGAGAACATCATCGAGCTGCCGGGCCGCTTTTTCATCCTGCGCCTTGAGTGCGGCGAGCAAACGGGCTTCATGTGTTGAATCCGCCTGCGCTATTTTTTTCAGGGCGGCATCGCGCTCGGCCATCAGCTGTTCATTTTTAGACTGGGTCACCCGCACGCTGTCGGTGACGACATTCATCTGCCCTCTCAGCGCACGAATAGTGTCGTTCGGCGTATCCGCATCGGCCGTTCTGGCAACCGGAGCCCGTCGCATGAAAACACCGGCTTCAGTCGTCGAGCGGGAGACCGCCCCATCGTTGGCGTTGGTTTTTAAAAACAGGGTAACGACGATAGCCAGGAACGCTATCGCCATGATCGGGATCATCTTATTCACTTTCAACGCAGCCATCTCGCCTCCTCGGTCCATTTGCGGTTCGACACGGTCACCAGCGTGGTGGCATCACCGAAGGTGTTGGCCGGCGTCAGTTCGTCATTCATCAGCGCAGCGGCTTTCCACGTATGTCGTCCACTCAAATATCTAGGATCTAGATCCACGCGCTGCGATGTCAGGTTCTGCAGGTAGATCGCGGTGATGTACAGGCGCTCGTTTCTCCATTGCCCGAGGACCCGGCTACGGACCCTGACGCCGGGCACAATCGTTAAGGGGGCTGCACTGTCGTCGAACGATAGCCGGTGAATATCGGGCTTGTGATCCACCAGACGCGACGGCGCATAGACTTCCTGCATGGCATACCGGATCAGTGTGGTGATGCCGTACTGAACGGGCGGCACGATTTCAGGCGGCAGCTCGGGGACTGTCGAGCGCGGCACCTGTCCGGTGATCGGGGGGCCGGCCAGGGAGTTCTCCTCAGAGTCCGGGCTGACAATCGCCACTGGAGCTAATGGACCGAGGCCGCGTTCGCAGGTCAGATCCACCAAAAATAGGTTACCGCTGTCCTTCTCCCGAAAACGGTAGCGGGTTTTATCGAACGGGGCCGAGCATCGCAGATACACCACGCCGTTATTGCTCTCGGCACTGACCACGCCCATGTGCTCGATGGGTACACCGACCTGTATCTTGGTGTTCTCGAACTTGATGACCCGTTCGATACCCACAGCGATTTTCAGCGACGGAGCCACGCCGTCCCAGACAAGGGTCACCAGTTCTGCGGCAAATGCCGGCGCCGAGAACAGCCACAGGACAAAAACGGCGCACCTAGCCATTGCCGACTTCCTCCGGATCATCAATCAGCGCCTCTTCCATCCCCGGTGGATAGCCGTCTATGGCCAGCCCCCATATATTTTTCTGTGGACTGATGTTCATCCGCACCACACGCAACGGATAGTGCACGGCGACTCGTTTGACCTCGATGTTGCCGAGGTCTTCGACCACCATGACGCGCAAGTGCACCAGCCACGACCCGTCTGCGAGCGATTCCACATTCTCCTCGCTATAATCCGCCCCCTCGAGTTCCAGCATGTAGCGCGAGCGTCCCTGCAGCTCGCCATTACCGGCCCGATCGTTCATATCATCCACCAGCCATTGACGGTATCTCGGTGTCAGATAGGCCTGGGCGGCGAAGATTTTCTCGCCATAGTCACGTGCGCCATCCTCCTCCCATCGATTCACTTCGCGAAAGGTCGAGAAGGTAAATGCCTGGATCGTGGCGGCGGCGTATTCACCGGGTTTTACCACCGCGCCATGGCGCAGGTCCGGGGGGATGTTGACCGTTAGATTATCCGGCGCACTTTGCCATCCGTACCACAGGGCACAACACATCACCAACAGCACCATCAAGGCAAAATAGAGAAAGTGAATGTGCTGCTGCAGTGCCACCCGCTCCGAGGCCAGTCTAGTCATAGCCATTGCCTCGAACGAAAACAATCTGCTGCGTGCGGCCGATAGACATCTCGCCGTGGTAGCTGAAAAAGTAGTACTTTTTTAAGTTATTCTTATTCAGAAAGTACTCTATTTTCAGTTGATAGTGCTCGGCGGGCACATCCCGCTTCAAACGCGTGATATAGGTCGATGCCACCAATAAGGTCAGCACCGTCATCAGCATGAGCATCCCCAGACCGGCAAAGAGGCTATCGAACAGAGACACCGACAGTATCGTCAGCAACGGACCCCAGAAAAGGACGGCGCCGACAATAATGGCGGATATTTCGGATGTGGTACAACCTCGGAAGACAACCGCTTCGGACGTTATATCAGACGCTAAAACCGTGTGTCTCATGGCACCTCACTAACAACAGACAACGCATCATCACGGCCGCCGGACACACCGGCGACCCGCACGGCAACGCCTAGTTGGCCGCCCCATTGAGCCCGCCAATCGCCGTCTCGGCATCCGGTCCGATAATCGCCAATAACGCGAGAACCACGGCACCGACGACCAGCGGCAGGAACACCTCACCCCAGGAGGCGCGACCTCGGCTGGCTTCGGCATACTTGGTGAGTATTGACCAGACCATAATGATGAACACCAACGCTCTGACAATATTGAGCGCCAGCGTCAACCCGGTACCCACCGAGGTGCCAATCGTTGTCATGTAGTTGGTCGCCTCTTGTGCGTAGAGGACGGGGGATGAGAGCACTAGGGCTGCGCCCAGAGCAATGCGTAATTTAAGAGTGCTCACCGCGCCTGGAACGGCACTGTGGTGGATGCTTTTAGACATATCCAATACCTGTTTAGAAAGTTGTGCTTTCTCCGCTCCGGGTCAACAGCTCTACAGCCGCCACCCGGCGTTGTGCTCTCAGCTCACTAACGCTTCGCTTGACACTCACGGAACATGCAACTCTCCAATACGATGGATGTCGTCTTTGTTTGGGAGATCATTGTCATTGAGATCACTCAACGACAACTTTATAGTACACGCTATAAAAGCCTATGTCATCCATAAACTAACGCCGGTACTCACGGTAAGAACAATACCGATTCTCACGAACAGCATGAGAAAACTAAATGCCGTCATCTCGTTTCGGCCCAACTGTAGATAGCCAATCGCAAAAACCCACAGACAAAGTAGGCTGACGACCGCAAAGAACAGGCTCGCGACCCAGTTCATGTCACTGCCGCCTAGATCAAGATAGGTATTTATCATCGAGGCTCCTCGCCTTCTGCACGGATGATATCGAGGTCTGCCTGATACCGTATCATGGTTATGGAGACAGTATCGATGCACGCGCCTGAGGCAATGACACATCGACTTCCCGGCGTTTGATGTTCGGTAACTGCTGCTTCAGCGCAATGTGTTTTTCAATATCGATGATGATCGTATCGAGTCGTCGTTGTAATAGGTCATAGCGGAAAATCCATCGTTCATCCTCATGGCGTTTCTGCGCCTGTAACGCCACCAGCCCCTTCAGGTTCTGAAGCTCTATGATAAGGCTGTGCAAATTCCCGTTCGCGCGGGCACTGCTGCCAGCGACCACCAACAACACCAGCGTGACACACCGTATAATCTTCACAGGCACTCCTTATATATATTTTTTCATTCGATAGCAGGTCAGCATCAACATCCAGCCAAAGAACACGGCAAACGGCATGACGATGTAATTCGGGTTCAACGAGCCGGGCCAGCTCAGATAGATTATCCAGGATCCGGCAAAGCCGAGCGGCACCAGATTCATCCACAGGTGAAACTGACCACTGCTCTCACGTCCCCCGCCCCACTTTCGCAACTCCCGGTTAACCAGCCCCCGGGAGATGCCAACCACAGCACAAAACCCGTACACCGGAAAGCTGAACAGCATGACGCAGACTCGCAACACGAACACATTGATCATGTTGATGATAATCTCGACGTACATCACGATCGATTCCAGATAGACCGTCATGAACCCGGTAAACATCCAGTGATTCAGGCTCGCCAGTGATACGTACACCCACTCATCGCCATCGCTGACAAACGGATTCATGGTCGATATGCCATCGAGGTAATAGCTCTCCTTCTCCACCAGCAGGCGGCTGTGTGCCGCCCCGATCTCGGGCCGCACGAAGATCACCATCAACAGCTCAACGGTAATGGACAGCACCAGCCCCAACACCAGCAGTGAGACGATGCGACTGGCAAACCGGAACAGTTGATGGGCAATGCTCGACGAACGGCTGATCACCGTGCGATTGGGTTCGAGGTAGTCTTTCGCCATCAGTCTTGCTTGTACCAGTCGTTACCGGCCCGGTAACGGCGCTCCATCTGCAGCGCCATGTCGGTAATCGAGGACGGGATGTGCTGATCGTATTGTCGGACACGGAACGGGAAATGAAGCTTCATTAATCGACCGCCCTCAACCGAGGCGAAGGCCTGACCGATCGGCAGGCGCATGACCATCCACTCGGTGATCATCGCCGTTTCGGTGTGGGTACTGCGATCCTCATTAGCGCTTTTAAACAGGCTCCCGTCCAGCATATTGTCGGTGTCCTGAGCCGTGGTAATGTCGGTCAGTTGCAGCACTCGCACTGTCGGTGACTGATCGGCGATCAGCGCGGCGGTCTCCACGTTCCTGACCCGGAACATAATCACGTTGTTGAAATTGCCAATGATCACTTTTTGCTTGGCCACTGAATTCAGCGCCACCTCAAAATCCTGCACCGCCTGGCTCAGCGCGACGATGCCAACGCCGGCCCCGCGTATTTTGTTGACCATCGGAATGAACTCATCACCGACCAGGGCGTCGACCTCGTCGAGGTACATCCACACCGATATTTCCTCTGACGGGATACCGCCGGGGGTATCCCCCAGCACGCCCTCTTTATAGATACGCGACGCGGTCGAGACAAAATCCATCAACATCGCATTGCCCACGGCGGAGGCCACAGTGAAATCGGCCATCGCATCGAGACCGATATAGACAATGCCTTTTTTGCGAATGATCTGCTCCCACTCCAGCAGTTTGCGACCGTTGCTGATCTCCTCCTCGCTTGGCGACATGATCAGCTCCAGCTGCCCGGCGGTGAGCTTATCGAGCAGAGGCCTGACCGAGGCGACCAGCTTGCCATAGTGAGAAGCCGACATTTTGAAGACCTCTTCGAGATCCAGAAACAACTGATTCTCCGACAGCACAAACCCGCCTTTGCGCAATAGATTATGCAGCGCCTGCTCCTCGACCGGGCGTCCACTGAGATAACCGATCACCGACGACTTTGATGATTTGGCTTCGGCATCAACCACGGCACGCACCTCATCGTTGAAGTGCTCGATCCAGACTGGCCCGTATTTGCTCGTCAGCGCCTGCCGGGCGTAATTCAGATACAGCGGTCCGATGTCGCCGATGTACTTGCGAATAGAAACGAGTGTCACCGGAATGGTCATCTCGTCGCTGACCCGCACCACCAGGTTCATGAACTGCCAGCCGAACTCTTTAAATGCACTGGAGTCCCCGCCATCGGGCAGCTGGTTGGCCAGCCGGCTAGACACCTCGGTAATGCGCGAGAAGTTACCCGTGGCGTTATACATCGCGCTGATGTCCGGGAACCCCAGATGGAAGACCGTGAAGTCATCCGCCCGGCCGGCGTTGATCGCCTCGGCGTACATGGTCTTCAACAGCGACGCCGAGCCTTTGGGATCAAACACAATCACACAGTCACGACTGCTGCGATGAATGTCCTGCACAATCATCAGCTCCATCGCTTCGGTTTTACCAGTGCCCGTTGAACCGGCCATGTAGGTATGCTGACGGCGATCAGACTTTGGCAGAAACACCTTGTGCTGCCGATGCTCGACACCGTTTAGACTGACATCCCCTCCGAGCGGGGCTTTCGGCGGCCAGGGATTGAGCACCCAGGTTTGCTTGAGAAAAAAAGCGACTACCGAGAGTACGGGGACTTGCCTTAACATTCTCTCTACCCGGCGCGCCAGATGATGCTCTGACTTTTTGATGTAGGGGAGGTATTTATCATCGAAGGTATCGAGATAGCGTTGCGTGTGCTTTTGTCCCCACTCAAAACCGGTACCGATATACAGGCGATCCTGATAGACCGGCACCCGGTTGCCCCTGATCTCAAACGGCCCCTGCCGACTGATGCCCCGTCGATAATGCAGGATGCAATAGCCGCGATAGAAGTCATAGCACCCGACCATCAGGAACAACACAGACGCCCCATAGGCAATCGCCCAGGGGATCATCAACAGGCCGGGCATGGAGATCAGGCAAAACGCCGAGGTACCCGCCACCAACGCCGAGTAGAGCTCCACGGCCGGTCTGAGCAGCACCTCCTTTTGATATCGGCTACTCACTGGCGCACACGCCCGGCACTGGCATCAATCACAAACGGGTAGACCGGTCCGAAGTGCTCGGCAAAATCGTAGCCGGGCGAGGCGATCAGCAGGATACCGGTGTATTGCTGCAACAGGCCCAACTGCTCCACCGACTCGACATTGACCACCAGCCCGACCGCCCGAAGACTCACTAAATAGGTATTGTTCAGTCTCAGCCAGCGGGCACTCAGCTCATCGGCACCGATCACGGCCACCGACCGAAGCGGTTTATAGGCGAGCTTGCGGTCGATCTCCCCTACCCCGCTTACCATCGATTCGGTAACGACAGGATACTCAAGCACCGGAGGACTGAAGAAGTCCGGCTCAAACGACTGCACCGTTGAGGCGTAACACAACAACGCTAGATAAGCTGCTCGTACCATTTCCGAACTCTCGCTATATAGGCCCTGGCGACTTTCTCACGGGACGAGTGATAGCCACCTACGGCACACCACCAGTCGTCACCACCACACCGATGGTATTCCCCGAGCAGAATAGTCGCGGCAATGTTCAGGTTTTCTTCCGGGCGGATTAAATCAATCAGCGAGTGAGCACGGTCGCCATGCCACTTGAGATTAATCTGCATCAGACCGATGTCGATATTGGTTCGGCCTTCATCAACAAGCCTCACCAGCGCCTCGCGCACCGCCGCCGGGGAGTCGTAGTAGCGACTGTCTCCGCCGACGTTGAGCGTCCATGGCCAGGGCAGCACAGAGCCGTCGTGGAGTTCCCGTTGTGATTCCTGCATCGCAATCGCAAACAGGTACTTGTACGGGATGCCATGAATTCTGCCGACATTGCGATAGGCGACAGGAACCACGATCTCGGCGGTCGCCCCGGTCCCTGGGATCAACAGCAGGCCACAGAGCAGTACCACGACAGACTTCATCTGACGACCAGGGGCACATCGTTACTGTGATTGCGCATCTGCTGCCAATCACTATCATCGATATGCAGGTTCAACGCACCGGCCTCGAGTGACTCATACGAGACGTCGGCTTTTTTTGCCCAGTTGAATACACGCGTCTCATCCAGCGAGGTCGTGCCCACAAACACCAGGTTCAGCGCTGCAAACTGTCCCATACGACGTTTGGCGTTTTCCGCATGAAACGCATCGAGGCACGGTTCCCCGCAATCGAGCCCCACAAACAAAGTGCGAGTGCCGGTAAACAGCGGTGAGCCGCCTCGATCGAACCCGGACCAGTCATCGCCCGGTGCGGTCATATTCAGTCGCGCCAGGCCCTCTCGTATCTCCGGGTTAGTGGCCAGAATGGCCGACACCATGTCCTGCTCTTGTGAGACACGATAGATGGCCAGTGCCCAGGCCTGACTGCGACCGACATTGTCAGCCGCCGCGATCACATGCTTGCGTGCGTATCGCAGTCGTGCCACTTCGGTATCCGCGTATTTCCCCAACAGCTCTACCGCCGACAGGTTGGCATCACCAAACGAGGTATCCAGCAATCGCAGTCGCTCAGCGCGTATTGCTTCGGCTTCGGTCAGATCAAACTGACTCATGGTGAGCGAGACGGCATCAGGTTCGATAAACACCGGCGACTCGTCCGCCGCCTTAACCGATGCGATCTGCAGCAACAACGTTCCAATAATTAATACACGCATTGCACCCCCCCGACAATCAACACCCGGTCTGCAGCCGCCCCGGAGGGCATCACCGCAAACGACACATCAGGACACATCGGCAGTGCCGCTATATCATACGCCGGGGTGTATTCACGCCGCACCACATGCATGATTGTCCGGTTCGGATGATCAACCACGAGCATCAGCCCGGGCCCTCCGAGTAACTCCAGCGCGGTCTTCACATCGATACCGCTGACACTCCGGTGGGCATACGGCAGCGGCATCGAATAAACATTGGCGACCCCCGGGTCACGGATGATTAATGTATATCCCGCCACTTTGGCCACCCGTTTAATACCCTCACCCACCGACACCCTGTGTCCCCAGTCCCAACGAAGCGGTGTGTTGAGCGGATCATAGTCGGCGGCGACTGGCGGTCGGCTGGTCGTTAATCCTGCGGGGCTATCCAACCTCGGCGATACCGCCAGTCCCGTCAGCGGGGATGAGTCTGTTGTCGGGGCTCTGGGCTCCCTGTTTTCAGCAACGAGTGTGCTATATGTTTCAGTTGAAGGTGTGACTGGTACTGTATCTTCGATCCAGGTCACCTCGCCATCCACCACCTCAAACAGAATATCAACACCACCACCGGCATCCACGCCCTCACTGAACACATCGACGTGCAACAGCAGTGACCCTAGCATCACGATATATTTACCCATCCGGATGCGCACTCCTAAAACTTGGATCGATAGACAACGGCATTGATTTCAGCCAGTGTCGAGTGTCGACGAAGAATCTTCACCGCCTTTTTCCAGTGCTTACACGGGTCAACCTTGTTCTCATCCAGACTGTCCAACACCAGATAAAACTGCCGCAGATTCGCGTAGTACCACGGCACCAGCTCGCCCCTGAATGCCTCGGCCATCACTTCCATCTCTGCGGGGTTAAATCGTCGATCAGCGACTTTGACATCCTCCAGCAACGTTGAGCGAAAGTGCTTTAATGCCTGGTTAACCGCCGTACTTAACCCCAGTCCCCGGGTTCGATCTTGACGCTTAAGGACGGGTAATTCCTCTTCCAGCCATTCCAGATTGCCGGCCGTGAGATAGATGCGATGGCCGGCATTTTTTTTTAATTCAAGAGGTCGGGATGATTTCATGACCACGGCTCCCGCTGATCTTGCTGTCGGAGTTGGTCTTGCCGTTCACGTTCGAGACGGTCACGTTCGTCTCTTTCTTCACGCGCCAGTCGCTGCAATCGTTCACGCTCTAGACGATCGCGTTCATTTGTGCGATCAACATCAAGTCTGTTCTGGCGGTGTCTGTCAGCATCCCACTGACGTCTTTCCGACGCTTTTCTTCGAGTATCTGCAGCATTATGCTTTGCTGCGGCTTTCCTGGATGAAAAATAACT
>CALKXD010000268.1 GCA_938003855.1 uncultured Granulosicoccaceae bacterium
CAGTAACAGTGTCTTAACGGTAGCAACTGCGCAAGGACTATTGCAAAATGATGATGCCGGAACAACGCCAACGGTTAGCAGTGTAGACACCAGTTCAACTCAGGGTATCGTCATTCACAATACCGACGGTAGCTTCACTTATGATCCGAACGGGCAGTTCAACTCATTAAGCTACGGGCAATCTGCAACTGATTCATTTAACTACACCTATGATGATGGGGCTGGCTATTCCGAAACCGCTACAGTAAGCATCACGGTCTATGCGCCTGCGCCACCGACAGGCCTGTCCAGCGGTATCGAAGTAAATACAGACGGTGGCAATGATGCTTACCTGATCGCCAACGATGGCGGAGCAATTCTGGGAGGTCTGACTGCCATGACCGCCGAAATTAATTTTGCTTCAACATCGAGCGAAGAGCTTATCTTGATGTCATATATCGGAGGCGCTACCAGAAATGACTTAAATATTGTGCTACAGGCTGACGGAACTGCCACACTCATCATTGATAACACTCCAATAACCGGTTTATCCGGTATCGACTATAACACCCTGCGTGACGGCGACCGCCACTCGATTACACTCACCTGGGATAACACACACGGCAATTGGGCACTCTATGTCGATGCTGAGATAACAGACAATGGTACTGCCATCGCTACCGGAAGTGCGATCAACGGTTCTACCGGCAACGGCGGATTGGTGTTTGGTCAGGAGCAGGACAGCATTGGTGGTGGATTCAGTTCAGCGCAAGTTTTCAGTGGCACCCTCTTTGATGTTCGCCTCTGGAATGAAGTCCGCAGCGCTGAAGAAATAGCACAAAACCACACACAGAAATTTGATGCCGGCACTTTGCCAGCGGGCTTGATCGCCAACTGGCAAATGGATGGTTTTAACGGCTCAAACGAAGTCGTTGATATCGTCACAGAAGGTGCCGGCAATAACCGCTTGAGTATCGGCCACGCTTCCGGAACAGGTTTTAGCACAAGCGACCCGATCGCAGATTTACATATCAGCGAAAACGCCGGCAACGGCACAACGGTGGGATACGCCATCCCCGTCGCTCCGGATCGGAGCAATGATATCGTGCGCGACGGATTACTGTTGCAACATGGGACCAGTGGACGATTCCTGACCGGAGAGACGATTGGTGACTGGACGGTGCTAAGCGGGGATGTCGACTACATCGTCGGCGGTTCGGCAACGCCGGACGGAGGTAATTACATTGCACTGGCAGGGTTAACTCCGGGGTCTATCGGACAGACACTCACGACACAAGCGGGCCACCAGTATCAGGTTGTATTCTCATTGTCCGGTGCTTTTAACGGCGGTGAAGCAATCAAAGATATGCGTGTATCAGCAGGCGGTGAGTCAGCTGATTTCGCCATATCGCAACCACCAAACTGGACGGTCTCCGACAATGTCTGGGACAAGCGATCCTTTACGTTCACAGCTGACTCAAGCACCACTGAACTGAGCTTCGCGTCACTCGACGGCACAGACTATGGTCCACATATCGCCGATATTCAGGTAATCGAATATCCGGTAGCTGTGACCGCGATACTGAATAATGATGCCGGGCTTTCCTACGATGCGGCGACTGGAAAATTTTATCGTATAGTGACATCGGGTACTGATGTCACTACAGCCACCAGCAATGCTAACGCCGATCTGCTCAATGGTATCGCCGGGCAATTAGCAACCATCCGGTCGGACTATGAAAATGAACTTCTTCGCTCTAAAACCGACTACAGCGCGTCGACCTTCTGGCTGGGCGGCACCGACTCCAGCAATGAAGGTGAATGGAACTGGATCGAAAACGGAATCGAGGCAGACCGATTCTGGAATGGAGCGACGGCAGGTTCCCCACCCGCCGGAGTCTATGCAAACTACAGCGGCGAACCCGGCGGCGGCACAGGTGAGAACTATGTCGTTATTCGCCCCAGTGATGGAATCTGGATTGATCTGGCTGGCACCGCCAGCAACAATGCAATCGTAGAGTGGGATGCGCAGAAGGTTTTATCAAACATCACTTACAGCCTGACGGATGACGCAGGTGGTCGCTTTGCCATTGATCCATTGAGCGGTGAGGTCAGTGTAGTACGTAGCACAAATATAGACTACGAATCCGCCACCTCACACAACATAGCGGTGACTATCACCGATGCAGCGGGAAGCAGCTACAACCAGACCATGGCCATCACGGTTGACAACAGCATTGATATCAACCAGACCGTGCCGCTCACCCAATTACTTGATGAAGATCAGACCCTGACGTTCAGCAGCGGCAACGGCAACGCCGTTACAGTGAGCGACTCGGCGATTGGTCTTGACACGCCGATGCAAACGACAATCACTGTTGATAGCGGCACTCTTAATCTATTTGATCTAACAGGGATCACGATAGTAGCTGGAGCTCAGAACAGCAACACCATCACCTTCGCTGGCACCGAATCGGACATCAACTCCGCGCTCGACGGCATGACCTTCACGCCTGACGCCAACTTCAACGGTAGTGCATCGCTCTATATATCAACGAGTCTCGCCGCCGATCTGCAGGGCCACTACAGCTTTGATGGTGGCAATGCACAAGATCAGTCCGCCGGCATCGCCAACGATGGCGTCATTGAGGGCGGCGCTGGCTTCGCCGTCGATTTTGATCGTGGAGAGGTCCTAGCGCTTGATGGTATTGATGATGCCGTGCAGATTTCCCCGGACATCAGCTATTCCGACCAGGTAACACTCGCGGCCTGGGTGAAGATCGACACCACAACCGGCAGCTATCAACCCGTGATTTCGCTAGGCGATAACGTCTATATCGCAATTAGTTCAAGCGACGAACTGATCGGTGGTTTTCGTGGTACCAGCTTCAACAACACGACAGGCGGTGAGAGTATTACCGGCACCGGCTGGCGTCATATCGCCTACACCATCGACACCGCCAACAACATTCAGCGATTATATATGGATGGCGTTGAAGTCGGTGCATCAACGTATAATGAATCAATCGTTCAATCAGGCACCACACAGGTAATCGGTCGCGGTTCATCACCCGGCTCGTTTCATCTCAACGGCACTATAGATGACGCACGAATCTATTCAAGGAGCCTTTCAGCTGAAGAAATTGAATCGATAGCCGCTGATACCGCCGGCGCAGTGGTGGGTGCTGACGTGACGCAGGCCTACATCGTGACCGCAGGTGATAACTCCGGCCAGGACCTGCTGTTCATACACGATGACTTTAATAATATCGACTACAGCGGAAGCATTTCATCGCTGCAAATCGCTGCCGACAGCGACACTACACCGATCGATTTTGATCTGCTGGTCCTGCGGCCTGACGGTGCAGGTAGCTATGAGGTGATCCACAGGGTTCCACTGACAGACGGCGATATAACATCGACGGTCGGAGGCATTCGCACACTCGATATCGGAACACTTAGTGTTCAGGCCGGTGACGTTCTCGGGCACTGGTCTGCCGTCAATAGCGGATCCATCCCGTATACCATTTCAGTCAACGGATCGACGGGTTGGTCAAACTACGATAGCTCATCGATCAACGTCGGCTCGACGGTTCAGGAAAGCCTGGACAGCACTCAAAACCGTATATATGGACTGGCCGTAGAATTCCTGCCGACAATCCCGGGGCAAGTAGATACAGTCACTACAACAGTCGATCCAGTCAATGACGCGCCAGTGGTTAAAGCGCCGATACCCGTAAATAACCCCGGATTCGAATCTGATCTGCTGCCTGCCGAAGCTCAGAATAGCACAACTATTACCGGCTGGAACACCACGGGAGCGAACACCGGTGTCTGGAATTCTACTATCGCCAACTACCCGGCCGGCGCTCCTGAAGGCGACAATGTCGGGTACATTGATGACGGTGGCACAATATCGCAGACCACCAGCGGCGTGTTTCGCGCAGCGACAGATTACACGTTAACCGTTGCGGTCGGGGACAATACCAGCGGTGTCGGCACCGATGGCTGGGAAATACGACTATTTGCGGGAGCACAGATGCTGGGTTCCGTTTCAAATTCCGACGTCGATCCGGCCAGTGGAACGTTTACCGATGCAACTCTTAGTCTGTCTGCCCAACAACTGAATAGTTACTCCGCATTCTACGGCAGCAATCTGCGAGTTGAACTGTATGACGATGGGCTATCAGATGATATGCATTTTGACCATATTCGACTTAGCCAGACGTCATCATCACTTACCACCCCCGACGTTACCTATATCGAGGACAACTCTGCTGTCGCACTGAGCACCGACCTTAAGATTTTTGACGAAGAACTCAGTGCTTTCGACGATTTTGGTAGTGTGAGCATAACGCTGAATCGCAACGGCGGCGCTAACACCGATGACGTTTTCAGTGCCACCGGCAACCTGCAGCTTAACGCCGGCACGCTCGAACTTTCATCGAGCACTATCGGCAGTTATACCAACACCGGTGGACAGTTGGCACTAACGTTCAGCGCCGGTGTGACGAATGCCCAGGCAAACGAGGTCTTGCAGTCTATCCAGTACACAAACACCAATCAGGACCCACCGGCCAGTGTGCTGATCGACTGGAATTTCAACGACCAGAATTCCGGCAGCCAGGGCAGCGGTGTCGCTATGACGGCCACGGCCAGCACGACGGTGACCATAACCGCCAGTAATGACCCACCCACCGCTGTCCTTGATACCGCCACCGCGATTGAGGCCGGTGGCATCGCCAACGCAACCAGTGGTCCGGTTCCAACCGGCAATGTGCTCAGCAACGATACCGATATAGACAGTGGCGACACGAAAACCGTCACGGGCGTCGCAAACGGTACCGTCGCCAGTACCAGTGGCTCGGTTGGGGCTTCAGTTGCCGGTAGCTATGGCAGCCTGACTCTCAATAGTGATGGTAGCTATACCTATCTGGTCGACAACAGCAACACTACCGTCGACGCCTTAAGAACAAACACACAAACCCTGAACGATGTATTCAGCTACACCGTCGAAGACTCGGGCGGACTGACATCAACCACTCAACTAACAATCACAGTACAGGGGAGTAATGATGCGCCGGCCTCTGTTGTAGCCACCCGCTACCTGTCGGACCTGACGCCATCATCGACCAGCAATCTGACCGTCGACACCGATCAGGCCTTTATTGGCGGAACACTGGACTTTGATGGTGTTCTTTTTCCAAAGGGGATCAGCACTCACGCACCGAACACCGGTGTCGGATGGGTAGAATACGGCATCAATGACGCTAACAGTTTTAAATCGACAATAGGCATCAGTGACAATCAGGGCAACTTCACCTTCGGCTCGGTTATTTTCAGAGCCTATGTTGACGGGGTGCTGCAATACACCAGCCCCACGATGAGCTCGATCTCGACACCGATAGACATTGACATCGACACCACAGGCGGTACCACGCTGCGACTGGAAGTCGACAACGCAGATGCGAGCAATAACTCTGATCATTCAGCCTGGGGCAACGCCCGATTCACCAGCGGCACTGTGGCACTTGCGCTGGATGAAAACGCCACCTCCGGGACAACCGCAGGCTTCATTGCACGCAACGACGCTGACTGGGGCGACAATGCCAGCTATACGCTAATTGACGATGCCGGCGGGCGTTTCTCAATCGACAGCAACACGGGTGAGATAACCGTTACTGCCGGCGCGACGCTCGACCACGAGGTCTTCGACTCACACAACATCACTGTACGCGCGACTGACAACGCCGGTGAGTTCTATGATGGCGTTCTGGCCATCGCGATCAATGATATCAACGAAGCTCCATTGATGGTGTCGACATCGAGTGAATCAATCGCGATCAGCAACCACGACTTCGATACGGACACACTCAGCGAAAATCAATTCAATACATCGATCCCCGCCTGGACCGCTACTGGCAACGCCGGCCACTGGAATCCGACCACCGCCCATTTCACCTCTGGCGAAGGCACCAACGGGCCCAACGTCGGCTATATAAACAGCGGCGGATCACTGAGCCAGGCGCTCACTGACACCTTTGATTCAAGCCTACAATACGAGTTGCAGGCCGACGTGGCGAGCCGCTTGTCCTACACCGATAGTGATGAATACCGGATGCGCCTCTACGCCGGTACCACAGTCATTGGCGAGTACCTCAGTGCCTCCGGTGATGGTGGGGTCTGGGGTACTGCCAGGCTCAAGATCAATGGCGCTGCCTTCAGCAGCCTCGATGGTCAGGCTCTGGCGATTGAATTGACACACATAAACGGGCTGCAGGTTAACTTTGACGACATACGCTTGACCAGTTTCTCGACAAGCGGCTTGAGTGTCAATGAAAACGCCATCGACGCAACACCGATAGCAACGGCCGTCGCCATTGATCGCGACGCGGCAACAACATTGATCTACACGCTCACCGACTCTGCCGGCGGGCGCTTTTCAATTGATGGCAGCTCTGGTGGAATCAGCGTCGCCGACGGGTCTTTGCTTGATTTTGAAAGTGCAGGCTCTCACGCTATTACTGTTCGCGCCAGTGACGGCACACTAGCGGTTGATCAAACACTGATCATTACCGTCGATGATACCGCTGAGCCTGACGCTACAGTGCCGGCTGCCCAGTCCGTTGATGAAGACAACGTTCTCACCTTCAGTAGCGGCAACCTCAATGCCCTGTCAATCTCCGATACTCTGGCGACAGCAGATGTACCGATGCAAGTGTCTCTGCAGGTCAACGATGGCGTACTTGCGCTATCCAGCCTGACGGGCATCACCACGGTCGAGGGCGCAAATGGCACGTCAAGTCTGGTCATCGACGGGCTTGAAAGTGACCTGACCTCCGCACTGGATGGCCTGACTTATACGCCTGACAAAGACTTCAACGGCACCGATACACTCAACGTCACTACCTCGCTTGATGCCAGCCTGCAAGGCCATTACACCTTTGAAGGCGGCACCGGGAACGATCAAGCTGCTGGCAGCAACAATGACAACGGCACTCTGCGAGGCGGCACAACGGTCTCAAACATCGGCGGCACACGAGCAGAGGTATTGCAACTTGACGGTGTGGCAGGATCGGATGTTCAGATCGCCGGTGAGTTCGGTCAGCCGGCAAGCGTGACGGCCACAGCCTGGGTAAATGCCAATAACGGCTATGCAGAGGTAATCTCAATCGCCGGCATCTTCGACATTCGTGTGGATGACCCCAACAACAGCGGATTCACAACCGCATTTTATCACGACGGAACCAGCTATCACTCCGCGGTCTCAAATCAGACCATCGCCGGTGACGGCTGGCATCACCTTGCAGCCACCTTCGACGACGCCAGTAAAACACTAACGCTGTATATCGACGGTATCATCGCTGGACAGACCAGCGGTGGAAATTCTATCGGCTACACCGGGGGCAATACCTACCTGGGATCAAACAATGGCGCGTCACTACCCCTGAACGGGCAAATCGACGACGCGCGGTTCTACTCGCGCGCACTATCCACCGAAGAGATATCGGGCCTCGCAACAGATAAAACGACTACCTCTGATTTGATAGCTATCCCGGTCGATGCTGTCAACGATACACCGGACTTTGTGCAGCCGGAACGTATAAGCAATGGTGGATTTGATACCGATCTCAGTGGGTGGAATATCACAGGTCAGGCTGTGCAGGACAGCGGAAAATTAAGGTTTGGCGGTAGCGATACAGCCGCTCCGCACACGGCGTCTCAGACAATCACAACAGTTGCAGGCACCACGTATGACCTGTCGTTCGACTACCATGATACAAGCACTACAAAAAACCAGTCACTACAAATCAGCGTCGACGGGTCAGCTAATCTACTGACCACCCCGCAGATCATTACCGATACAGATGGAAACACCTCAGCCACCTACACGTACAGCTTTACGGCTGACGCCAGCACGGCCACGATCACATTTACCGACACCTCTGATACAGCCGGTGTCGCAGATGGTACCACTGGTGTAGACACATTAGTGGACAACGTGTCAGTCGGTTATGCCTCCGGTGTGATGAGCGAAGCCAGTTTCACTGAAGAAGGCGCAGCCGTAGTCCTTGATGCTAATGCTTCGATCTACGATAAAGAACTGTCGGCCGTGGATAACTTCACTGCAACGACCCTGACTCTGTCACGCAATGGTGGCGCCAGCACTGATGACATCTTCGGCTCTACCGGTAATCTGGTTCTAAACGCCGGCACGCTCGAACTTTCATCGATCAACATAGGTAGCTATACCCAGGTCACCGGCGAACTCACAATCACCTTCGCGGCAGGCGTAAGCAACGCTCAGGTTAACGAAGTCATACAGTCAATCACCTACAGTAACAGCAGCGACACGCCCTCGGGTGCTGTGCAAATAGACTGGACGTTTGATGATAATAACACCGGGACACAGGGCAGCGGCGGTGCACGGTCGGTAACAGCCAGCACAGCGGTAGCCTTGACGGCGACCAATGATGCTCCGCAGGCAGCATCCATAGAAGGGTCGGCCTTGGCCTATACCGAAAACAATGCCGGTGTGACAATCACGGCAGATCTTGTTCTAACGGATGTCGACGATAGCAATCTGGAATCTGCAGCGGTGTCGATCACCGGTAACTTTAGCGCAGGCGAAGATGTTCTGGCTTTCACTGACACAGCCAATATCACCGGTAGCTGGAATAATTCAACAGGGGTCCTGACTCTAAGTGGCACTGACACTAAGGCGGCTTATCAAAGTGCGTTGCGCTCCATCACGTACGAAAACAGCAGCGACAACCCCACCCCACCGGATAGAACAATATCATTCACGGTAAACGACGGCGACACCAACTCTATTGCCGTTTCACGAAATATAGATATCACCGTTACCAATGATGGCCCGGTTCAAACATTCATTGAAACCGCAGCTATTGCCTATAGCGAAAATGATGGTGCAGTGGCCGTGACCTCTGCTATCACATTGACAGATCCCGACGATTCCAATCTCGAATCCGCCCGTGTAGCGATCAGTGGTAACTTCGCCTCCGGTGAAGATGTACTGGCATTTACTGACACCGCCAGCATCACCGCTACATGGAATGCCGGCAGCGGGGTTCTGGATCTGACCGGCACTGACACACTGGCCGGTTATCAGGCGGCGCTTAGAACGGTTACCTATGAAAACACCAGCGATGACCCCGATGCACTGAGTCGTACCCTGACCTTTACGGTCAATGACGGCGATGCAGACTCTGCCGCCGTCACCCGCAATATTGATATTACCGTCAACAATGACGCACCGGTTCAGGCTGCCATTGAAGTGGCTGCCATCGCCTACAGCGAAAACGACGGTGCAGTGGCCTTGACGTCAGCCATCACGTTGACAGATTCCGACGATGTCAATCTCGAATCGGCCACCATCGCCATAAGCAGTAACTTCACCTCCGGGGAAGATGTGCTGGCCTTTACCGACACCGCCAATATCACCGGCAGCTGGAACGCCGGTACCGGTGTTCTATCGCTGACCGGCACGGATACCATAGCCGCGTATCAGGCCGCACTCAGAGCAGTGACATACGAAAACACCAGTGATGACCCGGACACTGTCAGTCGCACAGTCTCCTTTAGCGTCCATGACGGTGACGCTGACTCGACAGTCGGCACACGCAACATCGATATCTCAGCGGTAAATGATAATCCGTCTATAACTCTATCCGGCGGAGTCACCTATATCGAAAACAGCTCTACGGTGCTGCTATCTCCGGGTGCCACCGTCAACGATAGTGACTCGGTTGATTTCAACGGCGGCACACTTACGATAAATCTGACATTGAATGGCCATGTACACGACCGACTGGCAATTCAATCGGTCGGCACCGGTGTCGGCCAGATCAGTGCCGGCGGCAGTAATCTGTTCTACGAAGGAGTACAAATCGGCACCTTCAGCGGTGGTTCAGGCGGCTCCAGTCCACTGATCGTCGCGTTCAACTCCAGCGCTGTCAGCACCAGTGTGCAGGCGGTCTTGCGCAGTATCACTTTTGAGCACTTGTCAGATGATCCGGTCACCAGCAGGACCTATCAGGTAACGCTGACTGACGGCGACGGTGGCAGCATCAATCAATCCGCCAGTATTGCAATCATCGCCGTGAATGATGCGCCGTCACTGTCGAGCCTGTCTGGAGATACGCTGTTTGCAGTCAATGACAACACCGTCCATCAACTCGATACCAATATAGCCGCAGCAGTGATTGATCCTGACAACGCTGTGGATTTCAGCGGCGGCTCACTATCTCTGCTCGGCGGCAGTTTTGACGCAAATGACGCATTGTCAATCGATACCAGCGGTATTGTGTCATTAAGTGGTGGCGTGAATGACGGGTCTGTTGTCAGCGTTAGCGGCACCGGCATAGGCAGCCTGTCCGGTGTAAGCAGCAGCGGTATGACAGTATCGCTTAGCGCCGGCGCAACCTTATCGCGGATCGACAGTCTGCTGCACGCATTTACCTATAGTTCAACCAGTGCCACGCTTGGAACGCGTAGTGTTGATTTCATCCTCAACGACAACGACGGTACCGCCAATGGTGGTCAGCAGATTTCCACCTCTTCGGTCACTATTTTCCTGGCAGCCCCCGGTAGCAGCACGGTGGCGACCAACGAAGATACAACGCACATATTCACTGCCGCGGATTTCACCGGCAGCGGAATACCCGTTGCCGATATAGATTCAGTCACCCTATTGACGCTGCCAGCCAGTGGCGATCTGCAACTGAACGGCAGCACAATATCGATCAACACCCAGGTCACAAAAACACAGCTGGACGCCGGTCTGCTTACCTACGACCCACCCCCGGATCAAAACGGCACACCACACAGTTCTTTGAGTTTTTATATAAACAACGGGAACTCCAGCGTAACCGTTCTAGCCGGCGAAACCTCAGGCTATACGTTAAGCGGAGGCAGCTGGCCGCAAGCCGACGCGATAGTCGGTGACACTGGTAACTTTGGCAGCAATGGTGTGGTGTCGAATACAATCTCAGTCGTCGGCACCAGCAATACCATCGATTCAGCTTACCTATCGCAAGGCGGCGTCCTTATTAATGGATTTGTCGTTGATAGTGCCGTAACCGGATCGGAGCTCAGCGCTATTGATACCTGGGTACAAGCCGGTGGTATTTTAATTTCCACGGGTGACCACAGTTCATACGACGCCGTCAACGCCTACTTTGGTCTTGTCACTATCGATTCCGGTAATGTTAACTGGCGCGTTGCAGACACCGGCAATAACATCATCAACGGACCGTTCGGCTTAGTGGGCAATGTTGGCGATACAATCACCGCAATGGGCTCCATCGGATATTTCACCCCTGCAAGCCTCGCCGCCGGCGACCTGGTCATCGCCGAGGACGCCGTCAACGGTAACCCGACAATAGTTCTACGTGCACACGGATCGGGCTATATTCTATTCACCGCCGACGAGGGTATCTTTCGTGCCAACATGACCGGCGGCGGAGCAGTCACAACCGCCAACGATAAACTCACGGCCAATATTTTTGCCTGGGCCAGTGACGTCTCTCCGCCTGCAGAGAGTCAATCTCTCAATATAAATGTTGACCCGGTGAATGATGCACCGACCCAGTCGGCAATTGAAGGCTCTGCGCTGGCCTACAGTGAAAACGACGGAGCCGTGGCTATCTCCGCAAGCCTGGTGCCCGGGGACATCGACGACACCAGCCTTGAATCAGCAAGTATCAGTATCAGCAACAATTTCAACGCCACCGAGGACGTACTCAATTTTACCGACACCGCTAACATTACCTCATCGTGGAATGCCGGCACCGGTGTACTGTCGCTAAGCGGGACCGATACAATTAGCGCCTATCAGGCAGCATTGCGCACCGTCACATACGAAAATACCAGTGACAATCCGGCTACCGTGGCCCGGACGGTATCTTTCACGGTAAATGATGGAGACGTAAACGCCAGTGCGATCAGTCGCAATATAGCAATCACGGCAGCGAATGATGCAACGGTACTATCCTCCATTGAAACAGCAGCGCTCGCCTATAGTGAAAACGATGCTGCGATGGCTATCAGCGGCAGTCTGACGCTCAGCGACGCCGACGACACTGATCTGGAGTCGGCGAGTATCTCTGTCTCTGCAAATTTCGTATCCGGTGAGGATGTACTCAGTTTCGCCGACACCGCCAATATCGCCGGCAACTGGAACGCCACCACCGGAGTCCTGTCCCTCACAGGAACCGACACCGTCGCCGCCTATCAGGCGGCACTTCGATCAGTTACCTACCACAACAGCAGCGACGACCCGAACACCCTGACCCGATCTGTCAGTTTCCTCACCAATGATGGCGATACAGACTCTGTCTCAGCCACCCGTGCGGTTAGCATTACGGCCGCCAATGATGCGCCGGTTCAAACATCAATCGAGTCGGCGGCCATTGGCTACCCCGAAAACAGCGGGGCGGTCACTACCACAGCAGCATTGCTTGTCACCGACATCGATGACGATGATCTACAATCGGCAAGCATCGCTATCACCGGCAACTTTACCTCCACCGAGGATACACTGGCGTTCAGCGATACCGCCAACATCACCGGCAGCTGGAATGCGACCACTGGTGTACTGTCACTTACCGGCACTGACAGTAAAACCGCCTATCAAGCCGCACTACGCTCGGTCACCTACGAGAACACCAGCGACAATCCGTCCACCATCACTCGCACGCTGAGCTTTATCGTTAATGATGGCGATACCGACTCTGCCGCTGTCACTCGCACGATTGCGATCACAGCCAGTAACGATGCACCAACACTGCACTCTATAGAGGGTGCTGCATTATCCTATACCGAAGATGAAGGAGCGGCGCTGGTGACCAACACACTGGCGCTTGCTGATATTGATGACACCCACCTGGAATCGGCAACCGTCTCTATCAGTGCTAACTTCAGCGCCGGTGAAGATACTCTGGCCTTTTTAGACACCGCCAATATCTCCGGTAGTTTCAATGCCGCCACCGGCGTGCTGGCTCTCAGTGGCAGCGACACCAAAACCGCCTACCAGGCAGCTCTGCGTTCGATCACCTATGAAAACACCAGCGACAATCCTGACCCGTCGAGTCGCACGGTTTCATTTGTCATCAACGACGGCGATGCCAACGCCGCCGCTGTCACCCGCGATATTGATCTTGCCGTGGTGAATGACACACCTGTCACGACTGCCATCGAAGGCTCCGCGCTGGCCTACGATGAAAACGACGGAGCGGTGATCGTGACTTCCAGCCTTGTTGTGGCTGACGTTGATGACTCTCAACTCGAATCAGCCACGGTGTCGATCAGTGGCAACTTCACTAATCCTGAAGATATACTTGGCTTTACGGATACCGCTAACATCACCGGCAGCTACAATGCCGCCACCGGAATTCTGCTGCTGAGCGGTACAGATACCGTCGCCGGCTATCAGGCGGCACTTCGCTCCGTCACCTACGAAAACACCAGTGAACGGCCATCCCCACTGACTCGCACACTGTCATTTACCGTTAACGACGGCGATGCAGACTCTGTTGCTATCACACGCGATATCACTATCACCCCCGGCAACGATGCGCCGGTACAATCCTCGATTGAAAGCTCTGCGCTGGCGTACACCGAAAACGACAGCGCCACGGCAATTACCTCCACACTGACACTTGGGGATGTCGATGACGATAACCTTGAGTCCGCGTCAGTTGCCATCAGCGCAAACTACACCGCCGGTGAAGACCTGCTGGCGTTTAGCGATACCGTCAATATCACCGGCAGCTTCAACGCGGCCACTGGCATATTATCTCTGACTGGCACCGATACAGTGGCCGCCTATCAGACCGCACTGCGCACGGTCACCTATGAAAACACCAGCGATAATCCAGACGGGTTAAGTCGCACCGTGTCTTTTGCCGTGAACGACGGCGATAGCAACTCAGCGACTGTTACCCGCAACATAGACATGAACCCCATCAACGATGATTCGGTCATTACCTTGTCCGGCATCATCACCTACGTGGAGAACAATCCACCGACGCTGCTCGCGCCCACTGCCACCGTCAGTGACATTGACTCCGCCGACTTCGATGGCGGCTCGCTCACGGTAGCGCTGACCTCCAACGGTCACTCTCTGGACCGACTGGCCATACAGTCCACCGGCACCGGCGCTGGCCAGATCAGTGTTGGCAGCAACAGCGTCTTTTACCAGGGCACCCAGATAGGCTCTCATAGCGGTGGCATCAATGGCACCACACCACTGATCATTACCCTCAATGCAAATGCCCACGTTATCAGCGTGCAGGCATTGCTGCGCAGCATTACCTTTGAACATCTGTCCGACGATCCAGTCTCGCTCAGAACCTTCCAGGTTACGCTCACCGATGGCGATGGTGGCAACATCGACCAGTCCAGCGGGATCGGGATTACCGCCGTTAACGATGCACCGGCGATGACCAGTCTGTCGGGTGATTCCCTGTTCGCCTTCAACGACGGCACGGCCAGGCTTATTGATACCGGCAGTCCAGCCACGATTGTCGACCCCGATAACGCCAGCGCATTCGATGGCGGCTCTCTGGTACTGCTCGGCAACAGCTTTGACATCAACGACCAACTGGCAATCGATATCAGCGGTAGTGTCAGCTTGTCCGGCGGTTATGCCAATGGCTCAACAGTCAGCATCAGTGGCGTCGCCATCGGTACGTTATCGGGTATTAGCAACGCAGGTGCTTCTATCAGCTTCAACAGCTTTGCCACCCTGCCCCGCATCGATGACCTGCTGCACTCGCTGTCGTTCAGTTCTACAAGTCTGACGGTAGGTCCCCGTACACTGGACTTCACACTGACCGATGCCGATGGCACAGCCAACGGCGGTGATGAAAGCACTACCGCGTCGGTCAATATCTTTCTGGCAGAAACCGGCAGTGGCTTTGTCACTACCAACGAAGACAGCACCTACGTGTTCAGTGCCGCCGATTTCACAGCCAGCGGCATCGACGTCAGCACGATTGATTCCATCACGGTCACGGCGTTGCCGGCATTCGGCGATCTTGAACTCAACGGCACTGCAATCAGCGCGGATACACTCATTACCCGCGCTCAGCTGGATGCCGCACAGCTTCGCTACATACCACCAGCCGATCAGAATGGCGTGCCCTATACCTCTATGTCGTTCTACGTCAATGGCGGCAACTCCACGGTCTCGATACTTGCCGGCGAGAGCAACAGCTTTACCCTCAGTGGCGGCGGCTGGAGCCAGGCAGATGCGATTGTCGCCAATGCAGCTAACTTTGGACCGGTCGGCGTGGTTTCCAACAGCATCGCCGTAGTCAGTACGACAAACACCATCGATGAAACCTACCTTGCTCAGGGCAGTGTACTGCTGAATGGCTTTGTGCCGGACGGTGCAATCACGGGTACCGAACTCGCCGCCATCGATACGTGGGTGCAGGCCGGGGGTATTCTGATCTCCACCAGTGACCTGGCCGGTTACGATGATATCAACAACTTCTATGGACTGACCACAGTAGACACCGGCAACACAGTCTGGACCATTGCCGATGACGGCAACGACATCATCAATGGTCCATTCGGATCGGTTGGCAATGTTGGCGATACGTTCTCGGCAGCCGGCTCGATCGGCTACTTTACCTCTGCCAGCCTGGCAAGTGGTGACCTGGTCATTGCCAATGATTCAGTAAGCGGGCAACCGACCATAGTGCTGCGTGCTCATGGTGCGGGCTATTTATTGTTTACCTCTGATGAGGGGATATTCCGAACCAACATGACCGGTGGCGGTGCAGTCACCACCAGCAACGACAAGCTGACCGCCAACGTTATGGCATGGGCCAGTAGTCTAGCCGCGGCCAGCGAGACTCAAACGCTTAACGTTAACGTCGTTGCGGTCAATGATCCACCGGTCGCCTCATCCATAGAAGGCAGTGGCCTGCCCTACACCGAAAACGACGGGCAGGTGGCGATCACCAATACGCTGACGCTCAACGATATCGATGATACCCACCTGGATTCGGCTCTGGTAGAGATCCGCACTAACTATCAGGTAGGCGAAGATTCACTGGCGTTCACTGATACCGCCAACATCACCGGTAGCTTTAATCCGGCCACTGGCAATCTGACTCTCACCGGCAGTGATACTGTCGCGGCATGGCAGACGGCACTGCGTTCAGTGACCTACGAGAACCTCAGCGACAGCTTCAACACCACCAGCAGTGTTATCGCCTATACCGTCAATGACGGCGCACTAAACTCGTCATCAATTACCCGTAACGTCGACCTGACGGCCGTCAATGATGCACCGGTTGCCGCTACTCTGGAACCCGCAGCACTACCCTATACCGAAAACGATGGCGCACAGGCTATCACCTCCACGCTAACGCTCAGTGACGCTGACGACGCTAACCTGAGTTCAGCCAGGGTGTCGATCAGTGGCAACTATACGGCAGGCGAAGATTCCCTGTCATTTACCGATACCGCAGCGATAAGCGGCAACTGGAATGCCGGCTCCGGAGTGCTCTCTCTCAATGGCATCGATAGCATCAGCGACTGGCAGGCAGCACTCCGGTCGGTCACCTACCAGAACAACAGTGACGACCCGGATGTACTCGACCGAACCTTGTCGATAGTCGTAAACGATGGTGATATCGACTCGGTTACAGTCACCCGGACCATCGACATTACCGCAGTGAACGATGCGCCTTTGCTAAGCGCCATAGAAGCCACTGCACTCGGCTACACGGAAAACGACGGGGCGCAAATAACCACCTCGGCAATCACACTTGCCGACCTCGATGATACCGATCTCGAATCAGCCTCAGTCGCAATCACTGGCAACTTTGTCAATGGCGAGGACGTACTGGCCTTTACCGATACCGCCAACATCAGCGGCAGCTTCAACGCGACGACAGGAATTTTAACGCTTAACGGTACTGACAGCGTGGCAGCGTATCAGAATGCACTGCGATCAATCACCTATGAGAACGCCCGCGAAAACCCTGACACCGGCCCCCGCACACTGACCTACACTGTCAATGACGGGGATATCGATTCGGCAAGCCTTACGCGCAATATCACCATCACAGCGATCAATGATGCACCCGTGCAGACCAGCATAGAAGCTGCACCTATCTTCTACACTGAAAACGACGGCGCTGTGGCAATCACATCGACCCTGCAACTCGCTGATGTCGATAACATCAACCTGCACTCAGCCTCAGTGGCTATCACCGGCAACTTTGCCATCGGTGAAGATGTACTGGCTTTTGCAGACACCGCCAACATTACAGCCAACTGGAACACAACCACCGGCGTACTGACACTTAACGGAACAGACACTGTCGCCAACTACCAGGCCGCACTGCGCTCGGTAACCTATCAAAATACCAGTGACAATCCGTCAGCACTGACGCGCACGCTGGCTTTTGTGGTCAACGACGGTGATGTCAATGCCACCGCCGTCACCCGCAACATTAACTTCAGCACCGTCAACGACACCCCCGCTCTATCGGCAATAGAGCTTGCCACTTTGCCCTATACCGAGAATGATGGTGCAGTCATCATCACCAATACTCTGCTGTTGAATGACCCCGACGATACCCATCTCGAGTCCGCGATCATCTCTATCGACAGTAATTTTATCCCCGGTGAAGATCAGCTGGCCTTCAGTGACACTGCCGGTATTGCCGGCACTTGGAATGCCGTTACCGGTGTACTGACTCTGAGCGGCAGTGATACGCTAGCCAACTACCAGTCGGCTCTTCGTTCGATAAGCTATGAGAACCTCAGTGATAACCCGGGTGGACTGACTCGAACTGTGTCGTTCAGCGTCAACGATGGTGATGTCAACTCGACACTGTCTTCTCGCGATATTGCCGTGACTGCCGTCAATGATGCGCCTGTGCAAAGCGCCATAGAAACTCTGCCACTTGGCTATACTGAAAACGACGCAGCAGTGGCCACCACAGCAACGCTGACCGTGAACGATGTCGACGACATCAATCTGGAGTCGGCCTCTGTGGCTATCACCGCGAACTTTGTCGCCGCTGAAGATCTGCTCACCTTTGCCAATACAGCCAGCATCTCCGGCTCCTGGAACACCACCACAGGCATACTGACCCTTAGCGGCACAGACACGGTGGCCAACTATCAAGCCGCATTGCGATCGGTAAGCTACCAGAATACCAATGACGATCCCGCTGTACTGACCCGCACACTGACCTATATTGTCAACGATGGCGACGTCGATGCCGTCTCAGTCACCCGCAACATTACCGTTAACGCCGTCAACGACAGTCCGACGCTCTCTGCTATCGAGTTGGCCGCTCTGCCCTATATCGAGAACGACAGTGCAACCATCATCACCAATACGCTGGTGCTGAATGATCTCGACGACTCACACCTCGAGTCCGCCATCATACACATCGACAGCAATTTCATCTCCGGTGAAGACCAGCTGACATTTAGTGACACCGCCGCTATCACCGGCAACTGGAATGCCTTTACCGGTGTAATGACACTTACCGGCAGCGACACAGTTGCTAACTACCAGGCCGCACTGCGCTCGATCACCTATGAAAACCTCAGCGACGACCCGGGTGAACTGACCCGGACGGTGTCATTCAGCGTCAGCGATGGCGATATCAGCTCGGCAATTTTATCACGCAACATCGATGTTACCGCCATCAATGATGCTCCCGTTCAAAGTGCGATAGAGTCTGTACCACTGAGCTACACCGAAAACAGCGGCGCTGTGGCAATCACCGCAAGTCTGCTGATTGCTGATATCGATGACAGCCATCTGGAATCAGCAACTGTTGCTGTTAACGGTAACTTTGCCACCGGTGAGGATATTCTAGCTTTCACGAACACAGCTACCATCACCGGCAACTACGATGCGTCAACCGGTGTGCTGACCCTGACCGGCACCGACACCGTCGCCAACTATCAGGCCGCTCTGCGCTCGGTAAGCTATCAGAACACCAGTGACGATCCCGATTCATCAAGCCGCACAATCAACTTTACCGTGAACGATGGTGTCGTTGACGCCTTGGGGATTACCCGCGCTATAGACATTACACCAGTCAATGATGCGCCGGTACAAAGCGCAATAGAAGCCACCCCGCTGGCCTACACCGAAAACGCCGGCGCTGTGGCCACCACCGCAACACTTGCGCTGAGCGATGTCGACGACATCAACCTGGAATCCGCCTCTGTCGCGAT
>CALKXD010000269.1 GCA_938003855.1 uncultured Granulosicoccaceae bacterium
GATGACTTGCCAACCAGTAATTTATGGAGTAAAACTGTATTTACTGACCTTACATCCATTGACTAACAAGGACGTCTGACAATGTATAAGTACACCAGTATTTTCGGCACCATTGCGGCAATATCCTACGGCATCGGCTACACCATCGCCCCCGCTGTGGTGGCCTCATTTTACGTGGACGAACCGAACATCAGCGTTCATGTATTAGCCATGTGCCGCTACTTCGGACTGACGCTATTGTTCGTCGGCGTAGTACTCTGGGGTTTTCGAAACAGCAGTGATTCGCAGGTGAAAGCGGTGGTCGGCAACGCAACGATCGTCGTTGGGGTTGTAGGCCTGCTGACATCTGCGGCACTGGTGCTAAATGGTACATTAAAGCCATTTGGGTGGTCCGCCGTGGCACTGTATCTGGTACTGACCGTCGGCATGCTGATGGCAAAGAAAGAAGACCCGTTGACACATTAAGTAGCGCGCGGCTCGCGAATGATTGCTCCCCCGGGTCGGATCGCCACTGCCGGGCCGATAACGGCCCACTGAATCAACGCGCACGCCACTGTTTCTCGCCTGCTTCTTTAAGCCGGTACGACCGCGCTTGCACCTGAATGTCAGGGCATGTCATGTAGAACGTCGTAGTTGCCCTTCGCTTCACCATGTTGAAAAATGCACCTTTGTCCGGATCGGAAAATTCAACCTAATGTATATTTACCGCAAAGCCTATCGGGTACTTTTTAGTACAAGCATCAAATAGTGCGTCCATGTGAGCGACCTTGCTCTATGGCTCATGCCGGTGGGCAGACAATGATGGCGAGGCAAATACAGCCCTGCTGCTGATGTACCCGAGCCAACTCAATCGATGACATTCCGCCGCCGTCTTTATTATGCAAGAATACCCGGCGGTAGCCGTACAGCACACGGTCTGCTCATCCAAAAACCGGTGCGTTTTTTTCAGATTGCATGAAGGGCCTTTGAAGAATGTGCATCAAAACACCAACCACACCCCGCAGAGACCTTTCATGTCAGCCGTTACCGTACAGTTCGAATTCGAAAAAGAAACCAAAAACAGCGTCCGTTACAAAGAAGTGCCAGAGGAAGGCAAAGCCCCGGTCGTCGGGTCCATCTACGTACAGAAATGGTTTGCCGGGTCGACAAAATCTCTGGTCATCACCATTGACAAGAACGACTAAAGACCATGAGTCACTCACTGTCAGCAGAACAACTCGGGAAGATACAGACCTCTACGGTAGGCCACTACGAGGATAACGCAGCCTCATTCCGGGAGGGAACCAAAGATCACGATGTCTCGCAAAATTACAACGCGCTGTTATCACAGTTCGAGCCCGGCGCTTCACTCGATATATTGGATTTCGGCTGCGGCCCCGGTCGTGATGTCGGCTACTTTAAGTCTCTAGGCCATAGACCCGTCGGTCTTGACGGTAGCGACACGTTCTGCAAAATGGTAGAGCAACACACCGGCTGCGACGTAATCTGCCAGGGCTTTCTACAACTTGACCTGCCCGCTGCTGCATTTGATGCCGTGTTTGCCAATGCCTCGCTATTTCACGTACCCAGGCAAGAGCTCCCGGGTGTGCTGGCAAAGCTGCATACCTGCCTGCGTCCCGGCGGTATTTTATTTACCTCCAACCCGCGGGGCACCGGTGAGCAATGGTATGGTGAACGCTATGGCAACTATCAGGAGTTCGACGAGGCCAGTGCCTGCCTGCAAGCCGCCGGTTTCACTGTACTGTCACATTACTACCGCCCGAAAGGCATGCCAAAGGACCAGCAACCCTGGCTTGCGATAGTGTCCAGGCGTGTTTAGGTACCAGTGAGAATCACAGGGTTACCTCAGCACGACGATGGCAGCCCTACCTGTTAAATTTAATCACCGACCCGTGAAGTGCAAACGACATTGACCGATAAGCAGTCACAATAGCACACCGGCAATCACGCGAAGTTGCGTGGAGTTGACCGGTCAGAGAATCGACAGATACAGCGCCTCTACTTTCTCTCTGGCCCACGGCGTTTTACGCAAAAACTTCAGGGAAGACTTAATCGATGGATCACTTTTAAAGCAATTGATATTAATCTTCCGGGCCAGCCCATCCCACCCGTAGTGATCCACCAGCCTGGTGACAACTGCTTCCAGTGTTACTCCATGCAGCGGATTATTTCGTTGATCGTTACTCATACAAGCTACAATGCCCCGGGCACATTAACAAAACCCTGTTCAAATTAGCTTGCGATTCTAGCGTGGAAAGCCAACCCTGTGAAGGCACGATACCTTGCGACAGACAAAGGCCTGTGCAGATAGTGGAATGCCGTGCTGTATAGGGCTAGCGGTCAGCTAGAGTGCTGACCGTCCGGCCGGGCCGTTTGAGCAGCCGACAAATCAGCCAATCAGACCCGGCAACGTCAGCGATATAGCCGGTATAAACGTGATAAGCATCAGCGCCACAAAGATAGCCAGATAAAACGGCCATATCGTCCGCACGGCTTTTTCCATCGGCAACTTACCGACCGCGCAGCCCACAAACAGACACGATCCGACCGGCGGCGTGCACAATCCGAGACCTAAGTTCACCAGCAGGATCATTCCAAACTGCAGCGGATCGATACCTAGTGTGTTCATGATGGGCAGAAAGATAGGCGTGCAGATCAGAATCAGTGCCGCCATGTCCATGATCATACCCAGCAACAGCAGCACGGCGTTGATCATCAACAGAATAAGGATAGGGTTATCAGTCAGCCCGGTCAGGAAATCGATAGTCAGGCTCGGCACCCGAAAAAACGTAAGCATATAAGCAAACGCACCGGCACAGGCGATCAGTATCATAACCATCGAGGTGGTACGCACTGCCTGCACCACAGCCAGCTTGAAGTTGGTCCAGGTAATACTGCGATAAACCACAATAGTCACCACAAAGGCGTACAACGCACCGAACGCACCGGACTCGGTCGCCGTAAAGACGCCGGAAAGGACGCCGCCAACAATGATTACCGCCGTCAGCAAACCGGGTATGGCACTGAAAAAACTTAGTATAAGTACTGTCCAGCCGGGAAATTTCTCAGCGCCATAACCACGCTTCACAGCGATCACATAAGCCGCAACAGCCAGACAGATACACATCAATACACCCGGCACTACACCGGCAAGAAAGAGCTTGGATATCGATACCGAGCCACCAGTGGCGAGAGCGAAGATGATCATGTTATGGCTGGGCGGGAT
>CALKXD010000270.1 GCA_938003855.1 uncultured Granulosicoccaceae bacterium
ATACAACATCAGATTCCATAGAATATAACGCCCGGAGACCTTGACTAGTCTCGACATAGGCGAATTTCTCGACTTCCTTGCCATTCAACGGAAGGTGGCACCAGGCACACAGAAAATTGCTCTCAATGCCATTGTGTTTATGTGCCGCCATGTACTGGGTCGGGAAGCCGGTGACTTCAGCGACTATCACAAGGCGTCTGGCCCTAAGAAATTACCGGTCGTACTTACTAGAAACGAGATTAGAAGTCTGTTTGCGCAGCTGGAGGATACGTCTTTTCTATGCGCTGGCCTCATGTACGGATCGGGTTTGCGGGTTATGGAAACAGTACGATTGCGCGTTGCGGATGTCGATCTGGAACGCCTGACGATTCGTGTGAGGGACGGCAAGGGGCGAAAGTCACGACTAACAACGCTCTCACCTGATCTCACTGAACGCATTGAACTACACCTGAAATGGGTGGAATCTTTATTCCTCATAGATAAATCCCGGAATTGGGCCGGCGTGTATCTGCCTGATGCACTGGCTCGAAAATACCCCTCAGCACCGTTTGAATGGGGGTGGCAGTACTTATTTCCGGCTTCAAAGCATAGCAAAGACCCGCGCTCAGGGAAGATTCGCCGGCACCACATTACAGAGCAAACCGTGCAACGATCAATGAAACAGGCTGTGCGAAAAGCGAAAATTGTCAAACCGGCAACCTGCCATTCTCTCCGTCACTCCTTTGCAACACACTTGTTGGAGAATGGCGCAGACATACGAACAATTCAGGCGCAACTGGGACACAGTGATGTCAAAACTACCGAAATATATACTCACGTGTTAAACCGGGGTGGTTCGGCAGTACGTAGTCCAATGACTGACATACTGTGCAGTTCCCAGGGCGTTTCTTAACAAGCACCCCACACATCCCGCCGTATCCCCCTACAGGAAGTAGGCTCCCGTTACTCGCCCTTCCAGACCGGATCACGCTTCTCGGCAAACGCACGAGCCCCTTCCAACTGGTCTTCCGACCCATACAAACGATCAACCGACGCAAACTGCCGCTTGGACACGCGATTCAACGCATCCTGAAACTTCATATCCTCTGCTTCCCGCACCACTTCCTTAATTGCCGCGTACACCAGTGGCGGGCCAGAGGCCAGCAAGCGCGCAAGCTCCCAGGTTTTATCCAACAATTGTTCGGGTTTGCATACTTCTTTGATCAACCCCCACTGCCTCGCCTCTTGCACATCAAACCATCGCCCCGTCAGCAGCAGATCCATCGCTACGTGATACGGTATTCTTTTAGGCAATTTTATGGATGCCGCATCAGCGACGGTGCCTGAACGTATCTCCGGCAATGCAAACGTGGCTGTCTCAGAGGCCATAATCAGATCAGCCGACAGCGCCAGCTCCAGCCCTCCTCCGCAGCAAATACCATTTACTGCACACACGACCGGTTTGTTTAAGCACCCCAACTCCTGCAGACCGCCAAAGCCGCCAATGCCATAATCTCCGTCAACGGCATCGCCATCGGCGGCCGCCTTTAGATCCCACCCCGGGCAGAAAAACTTTTCACCTTCTGCGCGGAGGATGGCGACACGGAGTTCGGGTTCATCGCGGAATGCCATGAAGACATCCCCCATCACCCGACTGGTTTGCAGATCGATAGCGTTCGCTTTGGGGCGATCCAGCGTTATTTCTATAATGTGCCCTTCGATTCGGGTTTTTACCGGTCCTTGCTGTGTGGTTTTTATCATGGTAACGGCCTCGTTCTAATCAGTGCGTCTGCCACTACTGCACGTTGCGGCAGGCAGATCAGTGGATTGATTTCTATTTCTTCGATAACACTTGCATTGGACTGCACCCATTGGCACAGCCGCTGTATGGACTGGACGATAGCAGCGGTATCGGCTCCCGGACGGTTGCGATATCCGGTTAACAGGGCAGCGCTTCGAAGCTGAAGCAATGCGCTTTCTATTTGCTGATCAGTCGCGGGCAGCAGCAGCGTTGTGGTATCACGCATCAGTTCGGTAAGCATACCGCCGGCCCCCAGCGTTAACATAAAGGTATTTGCAGCATCCCGCACTACGCCTATCAGTAACTCCGTGACCTGCTGGTCTATATATTCTTCAACCAGTACGCTCTCAGAGATTGAGAACAACTGCTGCGCTGCGGCGGCGACGGCGGCTTCCGTTGACAGGTTCAGATAGACACCATTGAGCTCGGTCTTGTGGGCTACCCCTACTACTTTAAGGACTACCGGATAGCCGATCTCTTTTGCCGCTGCGATAGCTTGCTGCGTATCGCCAGCCAGCGACGATGCCGGTACGGTAAGGCCGGCCGTGCGCAACACGGCCTTGGATTGGGTTTCGGTCAGCAACTGTACCGGGGTATTGCGCGGCGTTTGTATCAGCACGGGGTCGGTTGATGCATTATTTGCCAAACGGCCGATGTCAACACAGGCAAGCATGGCATCGAGCGACTCTTCTATGCCATAGAATGTTGGCAAACCCTGTTGCATAAATTTGTTGGCCAGAGCCTCAGCGATGTTTTCCGGCATGGTTACCAGCAGTGCTACACGAGCACCAGTAGCATCACGCGCCGCCAGCAGTGCATCGATTGCTACTTGCCAGCTATCGTAGGCACAGCGGTCTTCCCGCGGGAAGTCTATTACCAGAAAAGTGAGGTCGGCGGCATCTTGCAGCATGGCGGCGAAAGTTGCCGTCATTTTGGCAAGATCGTTCCAGATATAAGTGTGATAGTCGAGCGGATTGGCCAGCGCCACCATCGGACCCAGCGCATCACGCAGACCTTGCTGCTGCTTAACCGACAGGTCAGGGAATACCAGATCCCGCTGGTGCACCGAGTCCGCCATCAGGCTGGCCTCCCCACCGGAGCAGCTCATCGATGCAACGGTATTACCGGGCATAGGTCCAAACACATGCAATGCTTTGAGGGCTTCCAGTAAAACGGGTATAGAATTTACCCGCGCTATACCGAGACGCTTCAGCAAGGCGTCCGAGGCGGCGTCTGTGCCGGTGAGCGAATTGGTATGTGACACCATGGCCGATTGTGCTTTTTCGGAACGCCCGACTTTAATCGCCACAATGCCTTTACCCAGCCGTTGCGCACAGGCGGCCAGTTGCTCAAAACCGCGTATGTCCCCAAAGCCTTCTATATGTAGCCCAAGGGCCGTGACGCGATCATCTTGGAGCAGTGCGATTCCCATATCGGCAATGCCGGTCTGCGCCTGGTTGCCCGCCGTCATCACATAGGCGACCGGCAGTGCGCGCTGCTGCATGGTGATGTTGATTGCCATGTTGGACGACTGCGTGATCACCGCGATACCGCTGCTGACGCGCTCACCGCCGTGCTGGTCCGGCCATAGCAGCGCACCGTCGAGGTAGTTGATCAATCCATAGCAGTTGGGGCCGATCACGGACATGCTGCCGGCGGCAAGCAATAGCTGCTGTTGCAGTGCTGTGCCGCTGTCATCTTCTTTGGCGGCTTCACTGAAGCCAGAGGCAAAACACACAGCCCCACCACTGCCACGCTGGGATAATTGCTCAACGATTGCCAGGGTTGCGTTGCGATTAACGCCGATAAAGCAGGCATCGGGTGCGCCGGGCAGATCTGCCACACTGCGATAACAAGGCAAACCCAGAATGGTGTCGTGTGTCGGGTGTATGGGCCATATGTCGCCTGCAAACCGCATACGCTGGCATTGCTCTATAACACTGCGGCCCCACGAGCCACCCACCACCGCAATGCTCTGCGGCCGTAACAGACGACTGAGATCACGCAAGGCTAGGCGCCCAGGGGTCGTAGCAGTTCACGGCTGATAATATGCCGCTGAATTTCCGAGGTGCCATCCCATATGCGTTCGACGCGTGCATCGCGCCAGAAACGCTCCAGCGGCAGATCACTCATTAAGCCCATACCACCAAACACTTGTATGGCTTCGTCGGTGACTTTGGCAAGCATCTCTGAGGCATAGACTTTGGCACTGGATATCTCGCGGTTGGCGGGCAGGCCTTCATCGAGACGCCAGGCACCAGACAGGGTCAGCCACTCGGCGGCGTCGATCTCGGTGATCATATCGGCAAGCTTGAAGGATACCCCCTGAAACTTACCGATCTGCTGACCAAACTGCTTGCGCTCTGCGGCGTGTGCCAGGGCCAGATCGAATACGCGTCGCGCACGACCCACACACATGGTAGCGACGGTTACGCGGGTGGCGTACAGCCATTCGTTCATGATCGCAAAGCCGCCGTGCAACTCACCGAGGATTTGCGATTCGGGCAGACGGCAGTTATCGAAACTGAGAATGCAGTTTTGATAGCCTCTGTGGGATACCGACTTATAGCCCGGTAGTATTTCAAAACCGGGGGTGCCGCGATCAACCAGAAAGCAGGTGATCTTTTTCTTTGGACCACGCGGGGTGTCTTCTTCGCCGGTGGCAATAAATACAATAATGAAGTCAGCCACATTGGCGTGCGAGATAAAATGCTTGGTGCCGTTAACGACCCAGTCACCTCCGCTTAGTCTGGCACTGCACTTCATGCCACGTACATCAGAGCCGGCATCGGGCTCGGTCATCGCCAGGGCATCGCATCGCTCACCGGTGACACTGGGCAGCAGGTATTTCTCGCGCTGTTCGCCTTTACAGGCCATGAGTATATTAGAGGGCCGACCAAAAAAATGATTCAGCGCCATAGAGGTGCGGCCAAGCTCGCGCTCGACCAGCGCGAACTCCAGATGGTTTAGTCCACCACCGCCTACTTCCTCTGGCATATTGCAGGCATAGAAACCGATATCCTTACATTTTCGGGTTATCTCCTGTTGTAGTTCAACAGGGACTACACCGGTTTCTTCAACTGTGTTCTCGTGTTGGTAGAGTTCGTTTTCGCAAAACCCGCGAACGGTATCTACGATCAGGTTTTGCTCTTCGGTCAGTGCGAAATTCATAAGCGTTCTGTCTACTGATCTAGGTGTTAGTATCGCTGGCGCGCTGCGCCATACGGGCGTCGTGCTGGTTTAATAGCTCACCCGCCCCCCAATTGGTCTGTTTGAGGCCACGCATCATCGCCACCAGGTTGTCGTCACGGATGCGTTCAAGCTCACGTATAGAGTGTGCGCCGGATTGCTCATCAGATTGATCGGCGATGGTTTTTACCAGCTCGTCAGTGAGCTCGGGGACGTCCATCAGCTTAGTCCAGGGCCATTGCAGGCACGGGCCGAACTGCGCAATGAAGTGCGCCATGCCGGCTTCACCGCCGGCCACACGATAGGTTTCGAACAGGCCCATCTGCCCCCAGCGCAAGCCGAAGCCATAGCGGATGGCATCGTCTATTTCTTCGGTGGTGGCGATGCCGTCTTTGATCATCCACAACCCTTCACGCCACACAGCTTCCAGAAAACGGTCGGCGATATGCGCATCTATTTCTTTTCGCACGCGCAACGGCTTCATGCCTAGCCCGGTCAACAGCTCACACGCTTTATCGATGATGGCAGCCGAGGTGGATTCACCGCCGACGACTTCGATCAGCGGCAGCAGATACACCGGGTTAAACGGGTGCGTCACCATGATCTGCTCTGGTCGCGTGGCGCCCATTTGTAGATCGGTGGGCTTATAGCCCGAGGTTGACGACCCGAGCACTGCATCAGATGGCGCATGCTGCTGGATGTCTTTATAGACGGCGTGCTTGATCTCGAGTCTTTCGGGGACGCTTTCCTGAATCCAGTCTGCGTTGGTGACAGCGGCTTCTATGCTGTCGACAAACACAAGTGTGCCTTCTGTGTGTTCTACGCCATCGCTCAAACGCGGCAAAGAGCGACGCGCGTTTTCGAGCATTTCGTGGAGTTTTCTTTCAGCGTCTTCAGCGGGGTCGTAGACGCGCACGTCCCAGCCATTTAATAGAAACCGGGCTGCCCAGCCACCCCCGATAACGCCGCCACCGATGATGGCTACCTGATGATTTTGGGGGTGCGTCATGCGGCGGCTCCCGGTGCACGCTTCTGCAGCTTGAGCAGGTCACGGACTTCCTGCGGCCCCATAATGGTAGAGCCCATATTGGTGATGATAGTGGCGGCACGTTCGACCAGTTGTGCGTTAGTGGCGAGCACGCCTTTGTCGAGCCAGATGTTATCTTCCAGCCCGACCCGCACATGGCCACCGGCCAGCACTGAAGCGGCAACAAACGGCATTTGATTGCGACTGATCGCAAACGCCGAGAAGGTCCAGCTGTCGGGCACATTGTTGACCATTGCCATAAAGGTATTGAGGTCGTCCGGTGCCCCCCACGGCACGCCCATGCACAGTTGCACCAGCGCCGGGTCTTCGAGTATGCCTTCGTTAACCAGTTGCTTTGCAAACCACAGATGGCCGGTATCAAACGCTTCAATCTCTGCACGAACACCAAGTTTGGTCATCATCGCGCCCATGCTGCGCAGCATACCGGGGGTGTTGGTGGCGACGTAATCCGCCTCGGCAAAATTCATTGTGCCGCAGTCGAGTGTGCAGATTTCCGGCAGGCACTCAGCAACGTGGGCGACACGCTCGGCAGGACCAACCAGATCCGTCGCCGTGGCGTTGGGTGGCAGCGGATTTTCGCCAGCGCCGAAGACTAAATCACCGCCCATGCCTGCGGTTAAGTTGAGGACCACATCCACTTCAGAGTCACGGATGCGGTCGGTGACTTCGCGGTAGTAGTCAAGGCGGCGGGACGGTACACCGGTGTCCGGATCACGCACATGGCAATGAACCACCGCCGCCCCTGCTCGCGCCGCGTCGATGGCACTGTCAGCAATTTCCTTAGGACTGCGCGGCACCAGTGTCGAGCGATCCTGCGACGCACCGGAGCCGGTGACAGCACAAGTGATAAAGACATTTTTATTAGGTGACAAACTCATCGGTAGCTCCAGTGCAAAGTCGACGCTGGCAGTATAATCGCAGAGCCTTTCTAAGCAACCACTGATCTGCGCCACAAGTTGCTAACACGCGCCCATCCGAACACAGGCCAGCGAAACGCATCCCACCTATAGCCGACAGACAAACGGCAACCCCCTGGAAACCCGCAGCGTCAGCAAGGCCGAACACCACACAACCAATTCCCCTACACCCAACCCCAACAAACGCCTAACAACACCCCCTGGAAACCCGCAGCGTCAGCAAGGCCAAACACCACACAACCAATCCCCTTAAAACCAGCCCCAACAAACACCTAACAACACCCCCTGGAAACCCGCAGCGTCAGCAAGGCCAAACACCACACAACCAACTCCCTTAAACCAAGCCCCAACAAACGCCTAACAACACCCCATGGAAACCCACAGCGTCAGCAAGGCCGAACACCACAAAACCAAC
>CALKXD010000271.1 GCA_938003855.1 uncultured Granulosicoccaceae bacterium
ATCAAGTACACGCCTGGAAGATGTTCTTTTGGCTGGTTGATTCACGGTATGACAAAACCCTGCTTGATGAGTATCGAATACGGTCCGCCGGCAACTTATCTGTCGTGTGATCAGTGTCGCTTTCTGCGCTACTTCCCGAAAAAATAACAACGAATTTTCAGAGACTGAATGCCACCCGCTAAGCTATAGCGCGATACCACAGCACCTGGCAGCCGCTTACAAAAAAAGCCGGTGCAAAGGCACCGGCTTTGGGTAACAAACTAACGAACTAACGAACTGTGTTAAAGCAGATCTAGATTGCCTGGACCTTGTTCGCACAGGGGCCTTTCTGACCTTCTCCAACTTCGTATTCTACGGCCTGCCCGTCATTCAACGTGGCAAAGCCACCGCCTGCCTGAATTTCGGAGTGATGAACAAATAAATCTTTGCCACCATCTTCCGGGGTAATAAAGCCATAACCTTTATCAGCGTTAAACCACTTAACGATACCTTTACTCATATTGCACTCTGTATTAGGTGAAGATTAAATACTACCGTCGAGATCACCACTGCAACCGGTAGTTCGCCGGATAATTGTGCGGAGAAAAACACCCCGATCACTTCCAGCGGTAGAGAGAACACTCATTGCCCCCCTTACCCTCATATATGTATGGTCACCTTTACCAAAAACAAGAGTTTAGAGTCACTTAGCTGGCATCGACAACACAATTGGAGTCGTCTTACTCAGACTCCGCTGCAGTAAACCCGGCCACAGCAGCCGGAGCGGCCACCCCTACGCGGTGGATAAGGATATGCCCTAAAACCGTATTCCGGAAAATCAAACAGCCGCGGTCAATTGCCGCATCGCGGACCGGAACTCCCGGCAAAGCGACTATTTCGGCCATATTTTCTTGACATTTTTACCGAATCGGCCAATTCTACGCAAATGGCCAAGCAAGTAACTCCTCTTCGTAAGCCTGAGCTCGACAGCTTAGACCACAATATTATCGCCCTTCTGCAGGAGGATGGCCGGCTGTCAGCGTCGGAAGTTGCTGGCCGAATCGGCAACATTGCCGAGCGGACGGTTCGCAACAGAATCGCCAGTTTGCTGCAAAACAAGCACATAGTGATTAGCGCTATACCCGATCCCACCAAGGTGGGGCGCGATGTACAAGCCGATCTTCTGATTGAAACCGCACCGGGCGAAGGCGATGCTGTTGCCAGTCGGATGGTGGAATTCGATCAGGTAAGCTACCTGTGCGCGATGACCGGCGAGTACAACCTGGGTGCCTCGGTTATGGCTGATACCAACACAGATCTTTATGAGTTTATTGAATCTGAGATAAGCACCATCCCCGGCGTTCGTCGGATCAATACCATGCTGGTGATGCGTCTCTATAAAGTCTTCAATACGCGCACCAGTACTGCGGTCACGAGTGGCGGCACCAATGAACACTAGGTATCTGTGCAGTCCTGCTTTACGTCGCAGCAGTGCGTTATGACAGGTGCAGTCTGCCAGGGCGCTGTGTTGAACAAACGCCACGACAATCATCACCAAAGTGCAACGGCCGCAGACGGAGCAATCCATAGACAATCTGCCACTAAGCTTAAAGTGGGGGTTGATGTTGGCGGCACCAACACCGATGCAGCACTGCTTGATGGCAGCACGGTACTGGGTAGCTTCAAGGTTCCGACCAGCGCCGATGTCATGACCGGTGTGCGAGAAGCCATTGCCGGGGTTCTTCACACAGCGGCCGCCAACCCGTCTGATGTGACAGCGGTAATGGTCGGCACCACGCATTTTTTAAACGCACTGGTACAGCGAAAGCATCTCTCCCGCACCGGCATATTGCGATTGTGCGGTCCAACCAGTCGCGCTCTGCCACCCATGGTCGACTGGCCGACTGATCTGTCGCAATGTGTCGACGGCGGTATTGCGTTTGGCGATGGCGGCGTAGAGTTTAACGGCGATCCGATCACCGCGTTAAATGAAGCCGCTATCAGAGATCAGTGCGCAATATGGCGACAATCAGACATCACCGCGTTTGCAGTGACTAGCGTGTTCTCATTAGTCAACCCCGCAGCCGAGATTGAAGCGGCCCGCATTATCTCCGAAGAGATTGCCACGGCCAACATCAGCCTTTCACATCAAATAGGACAAAACGGCCTGCTACAACGCGAAAGTGCAACTATCTTAAACGCGTCACTGCACGCGCTTGGCCAATCAACCGTTAATGCGCTTAAAGCAGCATTTGCCGAGCTGAATCTCAATGCACAACTCTACCTGACGCAAAACGACGGCACGCTGATGTCGGCGGAATATGCCGTGCGTTATCCGGTGCAAACCATCGCATCAGGCCCGACCAACTCAATGCGCGGCGCGGCCTTTTTAACCGGCCTGACTGACGCTGCCGTGATCGACATTGGCGGCACCACGACCGACATCGGTATTATCAGCGCCGGGTTTCCCCGAACCAAATCTGAAGGCGCTGCCCTGGCCGGCGTGCAAACCAACTTCAGAGTCCCGGATGTGCTGTCTATCGGTCTTGGTGGCGGCAGTATTGTGAACACCGAAAACGGCTTGAGTATCGGACCGGAATCGGTCGGCTATCAACTTGACAGCCTGGCCAGGTGCTTTGCAGGCAATACCCTGACCGCCACCGATCTGGTGGTAGCGATGGGCCGTGTCGAGTTGGGTCAGCCTGCACTGGTAGCCAACATCGACAAGCAACTTTTAGCCGAAGCGCAAGCACTTATTAACCACCGGATCGCCGAAATCATTGATCGCATGAAGCCTTCCGCCGAAGCAATCCCTGCGATTTTTGTCGGCGGCGGGTCGATACTGATCAGCGGCAATTTAGACGGGGTCAGTGAGGTGATCATCCCCGATCACTTTGGTGCAGCCAACGCGATTGGTGCCGCAATCGCACAGGTTTCGGGCGAAACGGACACCATAGTCCCACTGGAAAAAACCACACGCGAAAAAGCCCTGGAAGCTGCTATCGAGGCCGCTCGCGACCGCGCCGAAGCCGCCGGTGCCCGGCGCGACACACTGGAAACAGCCTACATCCAAGAGACACCGCTGGCGTATTTACCCGGTAATGCCGTGCGCATGGTCGTCAAAGTGATTGGAGATCTGCGCCCGTGACAGACTGGCTGCTGACCGAATCAGATCTCAAGGCGATAGCAACGGGTGCCGGTATCCTGGGCACCGGTGGCGGCGGCAGTCCTTATCTGGCATTTCTAATGGCACGTGAACAACTGCGTGCCGGTCGACGCATTCGCATCATCCATCCCGACTCCCTTGATACCGACGACCGGGTGTTACCGCTGGGAGGCATCGGCGCCCCGACGGTAGGCATCGAACGACTGGACAATGGCGACGAAGGCGAGCGCCTGGTCTCCATGATAGAGCGCGTCAGCGGTCAGACCATTACCGCGCTTATCGCCGACGAGATTGGCGGCGGCAATTGCCTTGCGCCTATGTTTCCGGCGGCGCAGCTGGATCTGCCGATTGTCGACGGCGATGGTATGGGACGCGCATTTCCGGAAACGCAAATGACCAGCTTTTTTATTTACGGACAGCCACTGTCACCCTCTGCACTGACAGACGCCAGCGGCAATGCCCTGGTGGTGACACACGCAACATCCGCCAGGCAACTGGAAAACATCATGCGTGCCGCAAGCATAACGATGGGCTGTCACGCCATGATGAGCACCCCGCCAATGAGCGGTGAATTTGTACGTCAATACGCGATTCCGCAAACGGTAACGCAGGCATGGACTCTAGGCACTGCAGTCGAAACTGCCCGACAGAACAAGACTGACCCGGTCGACGCTATCCTGCAGGAAGCCGGCGGACAGTTACTGATCAAAGGCAAGGTGACCGATGTTGAACGCCGCGTTGTCGACGGTTTTGTACGCGGCGTTATTTCTATAGAAGGCATTGCCGATGATCGTAACCGACGCCTGACCATCGACGTACAGAACGAATACCTGGTGGCTACCGAAGACGGACAACAGCACGCCATGGTGCCCGACCTGATCTGCATTGTCGATCTGGAAACCGGCCGGTCTATCGGCACCGAAGAACAACAATACGGACTGCGAGTCGCAGTGCTTGTATTGCCATCGCCGGCATTGCTCACCACACCAATCGCGCTGGAAAGCGTTGGGCCAAGAGCCTTTGGCTACGATTTTGACTTTGTACCAATGGTACAGAAACCTGCACCTACCTAACCGGGAGAGACTGAAATGAAACGTCGTCATTTATTTTTAAACAGCATCGGAGGCCTGCTGGTCTCCAGCGCGCTGGCAACAGGGTTGCTTGCACCGGCCGAAGTCTCTGCACAAGACCTTTCGGTGTTTACCATTGCTTCACCTGCAGGCTTCCCTGACCTCGATCCCGCCACATCTTTCTCAAACGATGGCGCGGTACTGGCAAACGCCTATGAAACCCTTACCCGTTACATCCCTGCACTGGATGGTGGAGAAGCCACCGTAGAGCCGGTACTCGCCACTGAGTGGAGTACCTCGGAGGATGGATTGCAATGGACGTTCAAACTGCGTGAAGGCGTTACCTTTTCAGATGGCGAAGCATTAACCGCAGCAGCGGTCAAAGCATCGATTGATCGAACTATCGCGATAGGCGGTGGTGCCGCGTTTATCTGGTGGCCACTGGATAGCATCGACACCCCGGACGACACCACCGTTGTGATGAATCTCAACACGCCGCAGCCAATGGACGTCATTGCGGCAGCAGGCTTTGCTGCATGGATCATCAGCCCAAAAGCCATCGACAAGGACAACGCCTATTTTAATGCCGGCAACACTGCTGGCACCGGCCCCTACAACATTGAACGCTACGATCCCGGCCAACGAGTGATACTGGGGCGCAACGAAAACTACTGGGGTGGTTTTAACGAAGGTCAGTTTGACAAGGTTGTTTTTGAAGTGGTCGAAGATGCAGTACTGCTGCAAAGCATGATTGAAACCGGCAAAGCCGACCTGACCTACAACCTGCCCTATGAGAATCTCGACTCCCTCAATGCGCGTGAAGAAATAGAGATTGTCACCAACTCATCCTTCCAGACGTTATTCGGTATGTACAACGTGCAGAAGCCTCCGCTGGACAACGCCAAGGTACGTCAGGCACTGTCGATGGCGTTTCCGTACGATGATGTCATTAACGCCGGCACCAACGGTCTGGGGCAGCGAGCCATGGGTGTTATCCCGCGTGGCATCTGGGGCCATGATGCAGAAGCACCGGTACCGTCACTGGATCTGGAAGCCGCATCAAGCATGCTGAAAGCGGCCGGTGTTGCCAACCTCGAGCTAACAATGACCTACGGCGTCGGCGATACACTGCAATCACTGGCTGGCGAACTATGGAAAGCCAATCTGGCGACCATGGGTGTAACCCTGAATCTGCAGCCAATGGCCTGGGAGGCACAGTGGGAACTCGGCAAGTCTGATCCCGCCGCCGCGCAGGATATTTTTGTGATGTACTGGTGGCCTACTTTTATCACCCCGTACGACTACCTGTTTAATTTATTTCACAGTGAAGAGTCTCCCAACTTTAACCTGGGCTACTACGCCAACCCGGCATTCGACGACAAAATCAATGCCGCTAACGAACTGTCAGGCACAGACCGGGGCGCATCAGTTGCCGGATTCATTGAAGGCCAGCGTATGGTTATAGACGATGCGGCTGCAGTCTATATGCTCGACCTGCCCAACGTGCACGCGGTTCGAAGTGACATAAAAGGTTACGTCGATAACCCCGCCTACGGTCATGTACCGTTTGTCTACCAGATGTCGCGGTAGCACCGCACGATGAGCTTCGCCGAATATCTGTTACGTCGTCTGGTGCTATCAGGCTTCGTGGTGTTCGGCGTGGCTTTTCTAATTTTTCTGGTGTCGCAGGTGGTGCCATCAGATCCCGCATCGCTGTACGCGGGGCCGCGCCCAACGGCTGATCAAATAGAAGCCGCACGCGCAACGTTGCGGCTGAACGACCCGATTATTGTTCGGTTCGCTACCTTTGTGTCTGATATGGCCACCGGGGATTTCGGTATTTCCTACCGGACCCGGCGTGCGATATCACAGGACTTACAAGTGTTCCTGCCGGCCACGCTGGAGTTGGCGTTTCTATCAACGCTAATGGCACTACTCATCGGTGTACCGCTAGGCGTTTTGGCGGCAGCCAGACAAGGTCGGGCAGCCGACCGGGTACTCAGCTTCAGCTCCGTGGCAGCCGTGGCGATGCCGACATTTTTCCTTGCAATGATCCTGCAGGCGGTATTTGCGCAATGGCTTAACGTATTGCCGCTGTCCGGTCGGCTGTCTCAGCAGTTCGCACTGTTTGACAGCTTCGAGCAGGTCACCGGTTTCTATACCATCGATGCGCTTCTTGCAGGCAATATTGCCGGCTTCTTTGATGCCGCCAGACATCTGATATTACCGGCACTGACGCTGGCAGCTTATCCGGCAGGCGTGGCAATGCGACTGACCCGCTCTGCAATGATCGACATTCTGTCCCGCCGCCATATTACCGCTGCACGTGCACTGGGCTTAAGCGAACGCAAAGTGCTATTCGGCCATGCACTGCCTAACGCAATGGCACCGGCATTAACCATTGTCGGTCTCAGCTTTGCGTTTGCACTCACCGGCGCGGTACTGGTTGAGATCATTTTCGCCTGGCCGGGACTAGGCAGATATATATTTGAAGCCGTACTATCGAAAGACTTCCCGGTTATCGCAGCAACGGCATTTGTGGTGAGTCTGTGCTATGTGCTGATGAATCTGGCCATTGATCTGATTCAGGCGCTTATAGACCCGCGAATCACCGTCTCATGAATTCGCCAACCAGACACACGGTTGTGTTACCCACTCGAACCCGGGGCGCACAATGAGAACACTACTCGCACGACTCGGCTGGCCCGGCACCATTAGCCTGTTGTTTATCGCTCTGATGTGCCTCGGTGCGCTGTTCGCGGCAGGGCTGTCACCGTATCCCGATCAGGGCGCAGGCACCCCGAACATCATGAACAAGCTAACCGGTCCTGACCTGCAGTACTGGTTTGGCACTGATCATCTGGGGCGTGATCTGCTATCACGGGTGTTGCATGGGGGGCAGGTGTCTATCACCACCGGTTTAACCGTAGTAATCGCCGCCTTGTTGATCGGCACCCCCATTGGCATCATTGCCGGCTATAGCGGAGGCTGGGTCGATGAAACACTGATGCGGATCACTGACATTTTTCTCGCCTTTCCTGCACTGCTACTGGCAGTGTTAATGGCAGCAGCACTGGGCGCCGGTATGCTTAACTGCATTCTGGCCGTGGCTGTCACCTGGTGGCCCTGGTATGCAAGACTTGCACGCGCCGAAGTACTGGTATTACGCAATCAGCCCTATGTCGAAACAGCACGCCTGATGGGGGTCTCGCCACCGCGAATTTTATTCCGCCATATATTGCCCGCCACGTTCAAACCACTGGGCGTTCAGGCCGCGCTGGATTTCGGCCCCGCGCTGCTGACCGCATCGGCCTTGTCATTCCTGGGACTGGGAGTACGTCCACCGACGGCAGACTGGGGGCAAATAGTCAATGACGGACGGATCTATTTTCCCGAGCGCTGGTGGGTAGTTGTGGCACCGGGCATGGCAATATTTTTAATGGCACTGGCGTTCAGTGTTCTGGGTGATGCAATACGCAACGCCAACCGGGAAAAGGACGACAGCAATGATTAACATCCAGCATCTGTCCGTCAAAATCGGCACCACCCACGCAGTTCGTGATATCAGCCTTACGATAGATGAAGGTGAAATACACGGCCTTATTGGCGAGTCGGGCTGCGGCAAGTCAGTCACTGGTGCCGCCCTGCTCGGGCTATTACCTGATCAGGCGGTTGTTGCCGCCGAGGCGATGACACTGGACGGCCACGCCGTTCTTGGAGCAGAAGCTCAACTGCGCGGTAAACGCATAGCGCTGATCTCACAGGACCCCGCAGCCGCCCTGAACCCGGTACTGTCAATTGCCCGGCAAATGGATGATGTGCTGCGCTGCCATCACCGCACGTTTAAAAAAAGCCAGCGTCGCGCTGCCGCCAGTGACTTGCTCACCGATGTCGGGCTGCCTGACCCCGACAACATCCTGCGAAGCTACCCGCACCAACTATCCGGCGGTATGCAACAGCGAGTCGTCATTGCGCTGGCGCTGGCCACCGGTGCAGACTTTTTAATAGCCGACGAGCCAACCACCGCGCTGGATGCTTCTATCGAGGCGCAGGTTTTAAGCCTGCTGAAAACACTGGTACAGGAAAGGGGGCTCACTATCCTGATGATCACACACGACATGTCAGTGATAGAGCGCTGCTGCGGTAATGTCAGTGTGGTTTATGCGGGCGTCCTGGTGGAGAACGGACCAACAGAACAAGTACTTGGTGCACCACAGCATCCCTATACCAAAGCTCTGCTCGGTGCCTTGCCCGGTGTTGTTAAAAAAGGACAGCCGCTGCAGACACTACCAGGCAGTATTCCACCGGCACACAAAGCGTTTACCCATTGTATTTTTGCAGATCGCTGCGAGGCCGCAGCGCCGGTATGTTTGCAACAACCACCACCGTGGCGTCAGATCGAGCATCAAAGTGCACGCTGTCAGTTTGCAGGTTCCCCCGCAGATGACTGAAAAGCTGCTCACCGTAGATAACTTATCAGTACGCTATCCATCCCGCCGGTTCTTTGCTGCCAAATCAGAGCCTGCCATCGAGGACATAAGCTTCTCGCTGCAAGCCGGACACATACTAGGGATTGTCGGGGAAAGCGGCTCAGGTAAAACAACCCTGATACGCGCCCTGCTTCGACTGATTCCACCCGCCACCGGCAAAGTCACTTTCAACACAGAGAACTGGCTGGCACTCAAAGGTAAAGCACTGGCCCGCGCCAGACGCAGGATAGGAGTAGTATCGCAAAACCCGTTTCTATCGCTCAGCCCACGAATGAATATTGCTCAAATATTAACCGAGCCATTACACGCGGGTGGCCAGACAAGGCCTGATAAAGTTGTGCTTGAATCAGCACTGAATGCTGTCGGGTTACCGGTCGGGTTTTTACCACGGAAAGCGGCATCACTGTCGGGTGGGCAAGCACAACGCGTGGCAATAGCCCGAGCACTTATGCTAAAGCCGGACCTGCTTATACTGGATGAGGCAACCTCCGCACTGGATGTATCCGTGCAGGCGCAGATACTGAATTTGCTGATGGAGATCCGTTATAGAACAAACGTGTCAATGGTCTTTGTCAGTCACGACTTAGCTGTAGTGCAGCACCTATCCGACGATCTTATGGTGATGCGCCGCGGAAAGATTATTGAGCATGGCCCGACAGAGCAAATCATCAGTAACCCTTCACAACCCTACACCCGGGCACTTCTAAACACAAAAAAAACAAGCGGCAACTTAGGCGGCACCACTGGCATTGCCGGTGATCCACACTGATCTGTACAGCAGCATAGCGATGCCCGGTCTCACTTTCCGGGCACCGCCTTACTTAACTTACTGCAATAGCACTGGTTGCACTACAGGTCAGGCGAAGGTAATACCACTGCTGGTCATTGGCAGGCTGGTGATTCGCTTGCCGGTAGCGGCGTAAATAGCGTTGGCCAGTGCCGGGCCGGCCGGTGGCAACCCGGGCTCACCGACACCGGTAGGCGCAATATCGGAGGGCATGATATGCACTTCAACCTGCGGCATATCGGTAATACGCAAAGGCTGGTATTGCGGGAAATTACCTTGCTCAACCACGCCGTCTTTCAGCGTGATTTCATTGCGCATAACCGCCCCGAGGCCGTAACCGACAGCACCTTCCATCTGAGCGCGGATGACATCAGGATTTACCGCAATACCACAATCCACCGCACAGATGGCTTTGTCTATCGATATTGCACCGCTGGCATTGACCGACACATCGATCACCTCTGCGACATAAGTACCAAACGATTTATGCACCGCAATACCGCGACCTTTGCCGGGTTCGGTTTTGCCGTCCCACCCGGCCTTCTCAGCCACAAGCTTCAGCACTCCCGCAAAGCGGGCCTGATTGTCGTCGGATTCATCGAGGTGTGCCAGGCGAAATTCAACGGCATCTGCACCGGCCGCCTCAGCCGCCATATCCATCAGTACTTCCATCGTATAGCCGGACTGACTGTGACCCACCGACCGCCACCACAAAACCGGCATGGGTGATTCGTAGTCGGTCAGGCCCAACGCCATCGGTAGCTGATAGGGGGTGTCGACAATGCCTTCGACGGAGAAATGATCCACCCCGTTGTGAACCGCTATTGACTCCATTGGCCCGCCCTTGAATATAGACTGTGCCACAGAGCGATGACCCCACGCGGATATTTTGCCGTCGTCGCCAATCCCGATGTGAGCACGCTGTGCAAACATGGGCCGATAATAGCCACCGGCCAGATCATCTTCACGGGTCCAGACCAGCTTGACTGCCTTTTTACCGCCAAGCGCAACAAAGGCCAGCGCAGCCTGCACGTGGTAGTCGGAGTTACCGTTGGCACGTCTGCCGAACGACCCACCGGCATAGTAGGTCACAATATCTACTTTTTCCGGCGGTACTTGTGTTATTGCAGCCAGCGTCGGGTGTGTGATCATCGGGAACTGACAACCATCGTGTACCCGGATACCGCCATCCTCAAGCGGCTCAATTACGCAATTCACCGGTTCCATCGGCGCGTGCGCCAGTAACGGAAAATGAAAATCAGCAGAAATCGACTTAACTGCAGATTTTGCAGCGGTTTCGGTCTCGACCAGATTGCCCTTGCCGGTGACATCGTAGGTGGGGTCGGCGTTCAGTTTATCTGTGTGCTCACTAAGCATTTCTGCAGAACCACGTGCATCAGCCGCTGAGTTATCCCACTGTGCAGTGATCGCGCGTCTTGCCTTGATTGACGCCCAGGTAGACTCGGCGTAGACCGCTACACCGGAGTTGTCGGGCAAGGCTCTGGCATCAACAAAGCCG
>CALKXD010000272.1 GCA_938003855.1 uncultured Granulosicoccaceae bacterium
GAGGTTTTCCGTAGTTGGTGAAAATCCGGGAAAAATTCGCGTTATGCTATTTGTGGTCTTTTTGGCACACGACGAGAGCCCGGTAACCTGGAAGGTTTAGCACTACAAACACACCGCAGTCCGGCAGGCCCGATTGGTCGATACTGATTCGAGGTAGTTGCAATGCAGCGTTTACCAGAACCGACTTTGACTTGGCGGCTCTCACAGGAACCCTGTGGAATCGAAAAATAAAAATGAGTCAGATTGAGCTCTGTTTTGCAGCTATTGCGATTGGTTCGATACTTCTTTTGCTTGGTATTCAGAGGCATTGGAGGTTGCCGTTGGTGATCGCACTTGCTGCTTTTGTTGTGGTTGCGCTGATTTTGCTTGGGCAGCTAATGCGGGCCGACGTGCTGGCAGAGATGATTCCGTCGTCAATGCGGCAGAACCACCTGCAGGCTGCAAGCGCTGGTGAGTACCTGCACGCCAGCCCAATTGTCAAGTCATAGCCCGTGCGATCGAACCCGTTGTGATGTGGGTGATATCACCAAACACAGTTTGTGACCTGTGTGGAAACAGCACTGACCCCATTGAGTTAATTGCCAGCATTGACGTCTGCGTGAGGGGGAAGCGGTGTTTTTGCGTGTATCGGGGGAGGCTCCACTTATCAGAGTTCTGCCGATAACCTGAGTTAGAGCGACAACACGGCAAGCTTCATGGGCTCGTCCCCCGAGATTTCTGCAAAAGTGATTCATGCAATTGTGCGTATGGTGATGGTGCCATTCGTCCGGTTGTTGTTGCGCTATGGAGTCGCACATTCGGATTTTTCTGCGATAACCCGTCGACTCTACGTCGAGGTTGCCGAGCGTGACTTTCAGTTAACGGAGCGGAACCAGTCCGTTGCCAGAGTCGCTGTGTTAACCGGATTGACCCGTCGCGAGGTGAAGCGAATTCTCGACGAACCAGATCCGGATGCGATCCCCATAGAATTCAACCGCGCAGGAAGGGTGGTCGAAGCCTGGATGCGTGACCGGACCTTCTGGGGGGATAACGGTCAGCCGGCGGCGTTGTCCATCACCAGTAAATCCAGAAGTTCATTCCATGCTCTGGTCAAAAAGTATGGTGGCGATATCCCCGCTCGCGCCGTGATGGACGAATTGATCAGTCGGGGGGCTATCCGCAAAGAGGGAGAAACTGTACTGATGACTTCAACCGGATATGTCCCGGCTGGTGACAGCGAAGAGATGTTGACGGTTACATTTCGAAGTGTCGGTCATTTAATCAGCACCATTGACCATAACGATCAGAATGGCTCGGATCAACCGCGCCTTCAGCTCACCGTCGAGTACGACAATGTATCTTCGGAAGGTGCTGATTCATTCCGCATTTTAAGCAGGGAAAAAAGTAAGGAGATGCTGGTTTATCTCGATCGATTTCTGGCAACTCAGGACAGAGATATCAATCCCGCGATTACCGGTGATGGCCAGGTTCGGACAGGGCTCGGTATATTTTTTTTCCAGGATGACAACGACAATACCAGGGACAGTCAGAAATGAAGTGTTTTTCACCTCATGATCGATTGCTCGCGGCCTTACTCCTCGCAGTACTGGCTGGGGGCTGTGGCGGTGGTATCTCCGGTAGCAGCAACGGAGGGGGCGAGCCAGGGCCGACAACCGATAAATTGCTTATTGGCTACGTGATGGAGCAACTACCGTCCAAAGTCACCTGGTCGGTACCGGATGCTCTGTGGGCAGATGAGCTGCAAGAACCCGAAGATGGTCGCGACAATCCGGCGCAGCGGTTGTCGGGTGAGATTGTGGATATTGCGGACCTGCATATAAAATTCGGGATAGTGCAACTGTACGCTGACAGGGCGTGGCAGGGGATACAGCAGTATTGTATAGATGTACAGAAGGGTGATGACTGCGATTTAACCGGTAGCAATATTTCGTTCATGTATTCTGCTGAAATGGCTGTCTGGGAAAGTCGCCTCAGGGAGCGCCTGGCACCTACCCGGTCTGATAGTGATCAGAACGTCGCGACAAACTGGTCTTTTTCTGATGCTGAAGATACCGTCTCTGTGACATCGGTTCAGAGTGCTGCACTGGCGAAAATTGATTCTGAAATCACAATTAGCGCCGGGACGTATCGACAATTGACTGACAGTGAATATAGTCATGAAGTGGCATTGTCACTGCCAGAGCTGGAGGTCGAAGGACACTACTACACGTTGCAATGGAATAACGACAAAGACAAGGTGCGGGCCACAGTAGATGCCTATGAGGGTGGCGAAAGCTTTCATTACCAGTCGACTCTCAGAAATTCTTTTGCACTGAGCAATGCGGTTCAGCATTTAGTGTTCTCGCGGTATGAAAATGGTATTCAGCGAGAGATTCAGTTGAACCAACGTCAGTCTGTAGATAATGATGCAGAGGCCGTAGAGGTCTTCGTTGATGCGGTTATGGCTGCCATTGATGGATCCCGGCGGTCTTATATGGTGAGTCAGGGCAGAATACGCGAGCGGGGAGGTTACCTGTTTTCAAAAATAACTGACGTCAACATGAACCAGGACTACAACATTATGCTGCAAAGAGAAACCTTCGGTGCGGGTGAGTATTCCTATTCGAACTGTGATTTACTAGCCAGTTCCGAACAGTGCGGCAGTGAACAGCACTGGCAGCTTGTCAAAGGCGAAGACCCAAAGGAATCGGATGAATATATATCCACCGATCAGCTGGAAGATCTGAAGGTCGCATCAGGTCAATTTGTCTTGACGCTTAGAAATGTTATGACTGAAGCAGACTCGTACCTGTTTCTAAAACGGGGGGGCTTTTCGGTTGAGTCTACGCCAAATGGCGAACGTGCGGTTAATCCTATCGTGGGAGAGTTTGTATCGCCACCGACCGCTGCGGGTAGCTGGGTGGTCGCTCCGGACGATGTTGCCAAGGATCGCAACATACTAAGTCCCCTGATGTTATGTCGGGTGTTGCCTTCGCCGGGGGAGGACATTGTGAAGGTGGGGGCATTCTGCTTCGGAGGGGCAGATGAAATTGCTGATGCGATAGTACTTTCAGAGTTTTATGGCGACGATGGCGGCTATAGAGTGCACTGGGAAGCGGCTGCGGAAATAGTTGTGGGAAACTGCGTGAGTCAGGGTAAGTGTTTGCAGTGACGTTAACTGTGCCGGTTGCCTGACTTCAGCGACTATCTGCGGATTTGTCTGGTTTTATTATCGGCGCGGGAGACTCGACCCGCGCATGGCGGTTCTCTGTAGCGCTGTGACTATATGGCCTGCCCACTGCGACGCTTTGGATGATGGGTAGTCGTATGCACATTAGCGGTGTGATACGTCGCGGTGGCTTATAGATTGGCTGTCATTGACGGTTAATCAATCGTAGTGTTGTTAAGCGAGCCGTTTGGCGATCGGGCTTTCATCCATCTGGTGCATCATGTGACTGAGCAGTTGTTCCGTTAGCATTTGCCTGGTCTGTGTATACTCTGGTTTATCCCATACATTGTCTATGCACTCAGGGTCGTTTTGCAGATCGTAGAGTTCTCCCCAGTCCTGATCGCGATAACAGCTGAGGCGATATCTTTTTGTCTGTACTGTTCGAACGCGGGCTGGTGTGTCAAATCCCATTCGGTTGCCGCTGTCGTTAAACTCGATTAAGAGACTGTCGCGGACGTCGGTGGATTCTCCGTTGATCACGTCGAGTAAGCTTTTTCCCTGAATGCCGTAGTAGGGGTTGAGTCCGGCGCGGTCCAGTATCGTGGTGCTGATATCAATGGTTGATGCGAGTGCCGTGGACGTGGTGTTTCTGATATCCCGGGTGACAGGGTCAGACCAGATGAAAGGAACTTTATTGATAGAGTCTCTGGCCCAGCACCCTTTCAGTAGCAGGTTGCTGTCACCGAGGTAGTCGCCGTGATCCGAATTGAAACACAATACCGTGTTGTCGTAGAGACCGGTGGCCTTAAGGTGATCAACAATAGCACCGACAGCATCGTCAACCATGGTGATCATACCTGCGGTGAGTGCCATCGCTTCTTTTAGATGTTGCTCGCTCTCCATAACCGCGGTTTGCTTGATCGGCGGCACTTCACCGCGATCAAACATGCCGCGCAGATGCTGTAGCGGTGGCGGTGCGGTACGGTGGTCTTCAAAACGCGTATGCAGCGCGAAGTCATCCGGGTTGTACATGCCCCAGTATTTACCCGGTGGATTAAAAGGATGATGCGGATCAGGGAATGACACAAACGTAAAGAAGGGCTCGGTGCTTTGTTGTTGCGAATCGATCCAGTCTATCGCGCGGTCACGTATCCAGCTGGTTGGGTATAGTGCTTCGGGAATTGGAGTGCGATAAACCTGCGGGCAGCTGTAGTTGTGTTGCAATTCGTTGGCCGGGTCATGCAGAGACTGCCAGTTGCCTGATTTATGGGATTGTTCGCGAAACCACTGTCGGTAGTGTCCAAGACATTGGTCACCATGCGAAGTCACCATGTCGAGATGATCGTAGCCGTAGTAGGGGGTCGGGATTTCAAATCGGCCGCCGGACTCATACTGTGCCGGTTCTTCCATCGTGTAATTGCCGCTGTCGGCTCTCCATGCCTCTGCGAGTTCTCCATTGTTTGTGGGTCGACCATGGATGGGGGCCTGCGATGTAAAAGGCTGGATATGGCTTTTACCTATGCTGGCGGTTCGATAGCCCGCCGCGCGTAGTACATCGACAAAGGTATTGGCACGCGTTGACAAATTGCAGCCGTTGTAACGCAAGCCATGCAGCGTCGGATAGCGCCCGGTCAGGAAGCTGGCCCGGTTCGGCATACAGACAGGGCTGGCGACATAAAAATTCTCGAAGCGTATGCCGGTACTGGCAATAGCGTCTATGTGCGGAGTGTTCAATACCGGGTGGCCGGCGCAGCCGAGCCAGTCAGCGCGTTGCTGGTCAGTCATGAAAAATACAAAGTTAGGACGTTTGGACATGCGTTAGCGTGTTGCCTCCATAGTTTCAGCCGATTTAATCGTACTATTGGTATTGGCCTTGCCAGAGTTCACCGCTGTCACCAATGAACCGTAGTGCATTGCCGACGCTGTTTATATACACGTCGTAGCAGACCCATGAATTTGATGGCGGCCACTGCGAGCAGTATTGTGCGCTGACGACCTTCCAGTATCCGAGGCTGGGTCGGCCTTCGACGTATGTGGTGGTGCCATCGGCGTGGAAGGTCTGTGAGGGACTGGACGCTGTGGTGTATACAATGCTGCGTTGACTCAAAGCGTCATTGATGGATGTGCCGGTGAGCAAATTCCAGTCGCCGGCGAACGATGAGCTGCCGGTTAGCAAAAGCACTGCGGTGATTATGCGGCATATTGCCAGATCTATTTTCATGTTCAGTCGGGAGCCGTGCTGTTGCCCCTGTCGAGGCTGTTCGGGTTGCCCCGATAGTATCACAGTTACACGTGAATCCCTGTGTTGTGAAATGCTGCTGAAAGGTCGCTCGCGGTATTTTGCGGGTTTTGAACCTTAAGTTTCAGGCGAGTGCTGAGCAGTTGTGTGGTGCCGGCTGCTGTCTCGGTAAATTGGCCAATACAGGTTACTATGGTGGCTGTAACCGGTTTTAATCATGTTGCCACGGGAGTAGGTTGCTTAAATGAGTTATGGCTTGTATATCGGGAAAAATCACACCGCCAGCAAGCATGCCTGGCTAGCCGGCTATGGCGATGAACCGTCCAGCCACTGGCTGGAAATAATACCGCGAATGAAACACAAGTCAGGTTCCACAGTGACGGTCGGGGTCACTGAGCGAGCCGACATGCCCGGCGCACGTCGCGAGATTCCACAGGTAGCGGAAACAGCCCGGCAACTGCGTGTAAGCTACTCTCAGTATAAAGGCGTGCCTGCTCCGATTACCAACGGCGGGCTTAACGAATTTGGCGTCGCTGTGCGTGACATCTGGTCTACGTCGCGGCAAGAGCTGTGCGACATGACACCGGTCACTCAGTCAGGGCCTAATTACAGCGACCAGGCCAGGCTGGTGATTGATCGGGCTCGCAGCGCGCGGGATGGCGTGATGCTGATCGCGACACTCATAGCCACGTATGGCGAGTGCAGCTATGGTGGTAACTCTCATTTGATCGCAGATGCCGACGAAGCCTGGGTGATGATTCAATTTGCCGGTGGCAAGGGATTGTGGGTGGCCGAGCGGCTGGGGGCGGACAGTATAAGAGCGTCGCGTCCGGGTTATATCGGAGTTGTGCCCGTGCACGATACGCAGTCCACCGACTATCTATATTCTGACAATTTTCTAAGTTATGCGATCGAACAGGGTTGGTATGTTGACGGTGAGTTCAATGCGAACGATGTCTATGGCGACGGTAAAGGCCGCTGGCAGGGAGTGCAGTGGATTGAAAATGAAATGCATGAAAGAGCCGTTCGTGCGGGCAAGATCACACTGCAGGACATGATTTGGGCTTTAAGAACATCCCGCCTGACCGGCGATACTGCGGGCTATGGACAAGTGGTCCCGTTGACCGGTCCCGGCCATAGTTCGCTTCGTATGCTGTGGCATGCGCCGATCGGTGCGGTTGCGGCACCTTTTGCGCCAGTGTTTCTAGGGCAGCATTGTGTACCGTTGGAGTTTCAGCAGCATCGCTATTTAACAGAAGGTGAATCAGCGCGCTTTATGGATAACCGTAAAGTTGAAATGGATGATGTAAGTTCGGTGTCGGTAGTCAGCCAGCAGGTGGAGTCCTCAAGGTCTGCCGTTGCCGAGTGCAAACGGCTCCTCTATCTGATGCTGCAGGATAAAAATCGTTATACGGCTGAAGTAACCGGCGCCTTCGAGGGGCGTGAGGCTAGTCTAATCGAAACTACTGAACGTATGGTTGCCACAGCGGCGGTGCTGTTTGCCCAGGGAGAAGACCGGTTGGCTGAAGGGTTATTGGAGTATTTCAGCCAGACAGAGTTAACGGCAGGGCTTGATCTTGTGGTGGCGCTGAGCAATAGCATAGAAGCCCGTCTGAAAATATTCGGCGCTGTCGATGGCGGCTCTGTGCCGGCTAAATATGACCAGCTCTGGTAGTGGTCGGGTGATGATGTCACCCATGACTGATCCCGGGGGCGATGGCGGTTCACGCCTAATGCCGAAACTGCTGTGACGCACATGGTGTGCATACACATGCCTGTCAGTTACGTTATCATGATCAACCTTACCTGCATGCCAACCAGGAGCAACTATCTATGACAAACTATAAGCTTACCTATTTTGATTTTAACGGCGGCCGTGGTGAACCCATTCGTATTGCGCTGCATGCTGCGGGAATACCCTTTGAGGACGTTCGCTGGTCTTTCGCCGACTTCGGCGAAAAGCGTGGCGGATTGCGCTTTACCGCCGTGCCTGCACTGGAGATGGATGGTGAGCATGTTACCCAGTCTAATGCGCTAAGCCGCTATGTGGGGAGGCTGGCTGGCTTGTATCCGGAGGACCCGCTGCAGGCACTCTACTGTGACGAGGTACTTGACGCACTGGAAGATGTTAACCACTATGTCGTGCAGACTTTTGCCTTGCAGGGTGATGCGCTTAAAGAAGCGCGTGAAGCATTGGCTTCTGGTCGGCTCACGGTATTTTTAAAGGGGTTCGATGAATTACTGACACGCGGTGGTGGCAGCTATTTTGCCGATCAGCGTCTGACGGTAGCGGATCTTAAGATGCTCGCGCAGCTGAAAAGCCTGACATCGGGCAACCTTGATCATATCCCGACAGATCTGGTGAATACTGTGGCACCGGCGTTGGTCGCCTACCAGGCACGTATAGAGCAGGAGCCTCAGGTGGTGGCGTACTACGATTCCATCAAGTGAGAGACTGTGGCCGTGACCCTGTGCAACTGTGAGCATAAAAAACCGATAAATCTATCGTGGTGCAGGTGTTGAGCTAACACCTGTAACACTGTGCAAGTACAATCTGCGGGGCTGCATTCAGAGCTATAGTGTTCAACGCCCGGGTGTTGGTAGCCCGGAAATCAGGGTGACTTGTGCGGCCGGCCAAATCGCGCTGAATTTGCCAGGGGCGTGATGCAATGCCGTGCTTCATTGATGAGCCGATGGTCTGTATGTCTCAGTGTGTCCTTGGCACGCTTTGATGTGCACC